>JBQCJB010000888.1:0-6967 GCA_051953155.1 Aureliella sp.
ATTCGACAAACAAGTTTCACCAGTCCCGGAGTAGCCCACGAGTGAGAATTCCCTTTATTGCTGGTAACTGGAAGATGAACCTGCTGCGCGACAGCGGCTTGGCCCTGGTCCGCGGACTGATCGACCAGTTGCCGCAGAGCGATCGCGTCGAAGTAGCCGTCTGTCCGCCGAGCGTTTATCTGGCCGAGGTCGGCCAGGCACTCCAGGGCAGCCGCATCGGGCTGGGCGCGCAGAACATGCATCACGAAAAGGAAGGCGCCTTCACCGGCGAAGTCAGCGGCAGCATGCTGCGGGACGTCGGTTGCCGCTATGTCATCCTGGGCCACAGCGAACGACGGCAATTCTTTGGCGAGACCGACGAATCGGTCAACCAGAAAGTGTTAGCGGCCCTGGGCGTCGGACTGACGCCCATCGTCTGCGTGGGCGAAACGCTGCAAGAGCGCGAAGCGGGGCAGACCGAGCGGATTATCGATTCGCAATGCCGCGGCTCCCTGGCCAAGCTCACGCCCCAGCAAGCTGAAAAACTGGTCATTGCTTACGAACCGGTGTGGGCGATCGGCACGGGCAAGACCGCCACGCCCGACCAGGCTGAACAAGTCCACGCACACATTCGCCGCCTACTGGTCGAACTCTTCGGCCAGGCAACCGCCGAGGGTTTGCGGATCCAGTACGGAGGCAGCGTCAAGGCGGACAACGCCGCCGAACTCCTGCGGCAACCGAATATCGACGGAGCACTGGTCGGCGGCGCGTCGCTGAAGGCCGATGGATTCGCAGCCATCGTCAAAGCAGCCGTTTAACTACGCAAATAAACATAGGAAGCAACTCTCATGCTGATCGGTTTCTTCAGCCACTACTTTTTCGGCATCTCAATTTTCGTGACGTCGGTATTCCTGGTCATGCTGGTCCTGGTCCAGCGCGGTCGCGGCGGCGGGCTGGTCGGCGCCTTGGGCGGTCCGGGCGGACAGAGCGCCCTGGGCACCAAGGCGGGTGACATTTTTACGCGCATCACGATCGCTGTGGCCGCCATCTGGATCTTCCTGTGTGCTTCGGCCGTCCGCGTGCTCAACCCCAGTAGCAATACGCCGCTGCTGGGCCTTGACGAGTACTCGGAAGTCAGCGCTGACCGCGGCGCCCCCAGCACAGCAGCCCCCGGCGCTGTAGCCCCTGCCACCGCGGCTCCCGGCACAGCAGCGCCCGGCACAACTACCCCCGGCGCAGCAGCTCCGGCGGGTGACGTGCCGAGTGCAGCGGGAGCGTCGAGCGGTGCAGCGCCTGCTGCCGAACAACCGGCCGCGAGCCAACCTGCCGACGCCCAGCCCGCAGACGCCAAGCCCACCGAGGCTACGTCCAGCGACGCTGGCTCCGCGGACGCAAAGCCCGCTGCTGCGAAACCGGCTGACGCCGAGCCGACTGCGACTCCGCCGGCGGATGCTCAACCGCCCGCACCGCAGGCTGGCGACGAAAGCAAACCGGCTGACGCACAGCCGGCTGGCAGCGACGAAGCGCCGGCCGCCGACGCCAAGCCCGAGTAAACCGTTCACTGCGATTTTTTCCGCGAACCTTTCACCTCTGCCGACTCGTCCAAGGCGAGTCGGCTTAGTTCATTGATGCCAGCGGCCTTTGGCGAGGAGCGACTTGCGTGCTAATCAGTATGACCGGTCAGGGCCAAAGCCGGCGGATGGTAGGCGCGATCGAAGTTACGGTGGAAGTGCGCGCGGTCAACAATCGTTTCTTCAAGCTCCAGTTGCGGACAAGCGACATTCTCAGCCGGCTCGAACCGCAGATCGAGGCACTGGTCAGGCAACATGTGCGCCGCGGTTCGCTGAACATGAACGTCTACGTCAGCCGCGCCGCGCGCGAAAGCGATTTTCGCTTGCACGAAGTGGCCATCGCTAGCTACTACGCCCAGTGCCGGGAGATCGCCGGCCGCCTGGGGATCGAGTCGCACGTCACCCTGGCGGACTTGCTCTCGCTGCCCGGCGTCGTGGCCGAGCATAGCTCCGAGGAGCGCGAACCCGATCAGGAGCTGATAACTGAGACATTGTTGGCTGTCGGCGATGCGCTGGCCTGCCTCAATCGGATGCGTCAAGCCGAAGGGGCCAACATGGCCAAGGAACTGCTCGAGCAACTCGCGCGCATCAACGAGCTGAAGGTGGCCATCGAAGAGAAGGCTCCGATGGTTATCGACGATTACCGCGAGCGGTTGCGGCTCCGCGTCCAGCAGGGACTCGGGCTGGTCGGTGTCGACGTCCACCCCAGCGACGTCCTCCGCGAAACACAGATCTTCGCCGACAAGGCCGACGTCCGCGAGGAAATCGTGCGTCTGCGCAGCCACACGCGGCAGTTCGCCAGTTTGCTCGACGACAGCGAGAGCCAGGGCCGCAAGCTAGACTTCCTTATTCAGGAGATGTTTCGCGAAGCCAATACCATTGGGTCGAAGGCCGGCGATTCCGAAATTGCCCAGCGCGTCGTCGATATCAAGGCGATCATCGAACAGATGCGCGAACTCGTACAGAACGCGGAGTAAGCAACCGTGGCCGAACCGGGACATCTGGTAATTCTGTCCGGCCCTTCGGGGGCCGGGAAATCGACCGTCGTGCGGGAGCTGCTGCGGACCTGCTCGCTGCCGCTGATGCTCAGCGTGTCGGCCACCACGCGCGCTCCGCGGTCCGGCGAGGTCGACGGCAGGGATTACCACTTCCTCAGCCACAGCGAGTTCGCCAGGCGGCGGGCCGCCGACGAATTCCTCGAATGCAAAGAGGTCTTCGGCCGCGGCGATTGGTATGGCACGCTGCGCAGCGTCGTCGATGCCGGCTTGGACGCAGGCAAGTGGGTGATCCTGGAAATCGACGTCCAAGGCGCACTGAACGTCATCGAACAGAGGCCCAGCACCATCAGCCTGTTCGTCCATCCCGGTTCGCCGGAGGAACTCGAACGCCGCCTTCGCCGCCGCGGCACCGACACCGAAGAATCCATCGCCCGCCGACTGCAAGTCGCCGCCGATGAAATGACTTATATCAGTCGCTACGACTACGAAGTGATCAACCACGAAGTTTCTCAGACCGTAAACCAGATCTGCCAACTGCTAAAGCAGACCGTTTCCCAGGAGAGTAGGCACAATGCTTGATGAACTGAAAGAAGAAGCCATCGTTAACAAAGTCGGCGGGCGTTTCAAACTCTCGACCTTGATCCAAAAGCGCTTGGTCCAGCTCAACCGCGGCAGCCGTCCGCTGGTCGACAATCCGCCGGAAAACAAGATGGAGATCGTTCTGCAGGAGATTCTGCAAGACAAGATCTATCTGACACAGTCGGGCAACGCGGCCATCGTCGGCGAACCCGAAGGTGGCGAACTGCTCGACATGGACTCGTTCGATCTCTGAGCGAACCAGACAGAAGCGGGACTTAAACAACTCGATCAGAAACTGAGAGAGCGTTGGCAGCCGGGAGCGCGCGCGTGGCAAAGATCGTCGTCGGCATCGGAGGCGGTGTGGCCGCTTTCAAGATGGGCAGCGTCGTCAGCCGCCTGGTCCAACAAGGCTACCACGTCGACGTCGTGCTCACGCACGCGGCAACCCAGTTTATCGGTGCCGCCACGTTCGCGGCCCTGGCCGGCCGCGCGCCGGTCAGCGAGACGTTTGACCCGCGTTTCCCGCTCGGAGCGCATATCGAACTGGTCGAGCAGGCCGACCTGCTGCTGATCGCACCGGCGACGGCGCGGATCCTGGCCAGTTGCGCCCTGGGCTTGGCCGACGATCTACTGGCCACGCTCTACCTGGCCCGCACTTGCCCAGTCGTGATGGCGCCGGCGATGAACAATGCCATGTGGCAGCAGCCCTCGGTCCAACGCAACGTCCGCCAACTGAGCGACGACGGCGTCGCGCTGCTCGGACCTGCCGAAGGCTGGCTGAGCTGCCGCAAGCAGGGCGTTGGCCGCATGGTCGAACCCGAACTGATCGTCGACGCAGTCAATGCGCGCTGTCGCCCGGCATGAAGCCAACCTTCTCGACTCTTCTCCAGCGGCCAGCTTAACGTGGCGAAAATTCTTATCACTTCCGGGCCCACGCGCCAGTATCTCGATCCAGTGCGCTATCTCACCAACGCCAGCAGCGGCCGCATGGGTTGTGCACTAGCCGATGCGGCTTTGGAACTGGGGCATGAGGTTTTTCTGGTCAGCGGCCCGGTCTCGGTCATCTACCCGGCCGAAGCCCACATCGCCTGGGTCGATACGACCAGCGACATGTTGGACGAAGTTTTACAGCTGTTTCCCAGCTTGGACGGACTGATCGGAGCGGCCGCTCCGTGCGATTACATGCCCGTGAAGGTCCGAGAGCACAAGATTGCCAAGAGCGGCCAGCCGATCGAACTGGAGTTGATCGAAACGCCCGACGTAGTGGCTTCGGCCGCCGCGATCAAACGCCCCGGTCAGTGGGTCGTCGGCTTCGCGCTCGAGACCGAAGACCAACGCTTCCGCGCGACGGTGAAGATGCAGCGCAAGTGCTGTGACATGATGGTCTCCAACGACGCTTCGGCCATCAATTCCAACGACAACAGCGTCGAGATCCTGGCTGCCAACGGCGATTTGCTGCGGGCTGTTCAAGGTACGAAGACGGAAGTCGCTCGGGCCATTCTCCAAGCGGTCCAGCACACACTCATCGACCGTGCGCCACGCAGTTAACCCACTCAATCAGCGCGCGGGCAGCCTCCCGGTCGGAGCAGAAACGATTTCGCGCGGAGCTGGTAACTAGCGAGCGCGAGAGGGCGTTTTCTACGATGCGTTGGGTTCGGACGACTGGCCGGTGCCCTCAGGGCCGGATGAGTCATCGGCGCCACTTGGACGCGGCGCGCTCCCCTTGCGCCAGGCAGGGCGTTTCTGGCGGGCGCGCGGATGGTGATGCGAGTGCAACTGCGGCGCGTCGCTGGCCTTCAGGCGCATCGTCAGTGGGCGGGCGGAAATGCGCACCAGCGTCGCCCGCAGCTCTTTGCGCTCGAGGCGAGCGAACTCGTCGATTTCGTACTCGACCTCGTCTCCTTCGATCAGATCGCGACGGCCTTCGGAATCGACGACGCTGAAATGAAAGAAAACGTCTTCGCGAAAGTCCGCGCTGCGGATGAAACCAAACTTCTTTAGCGGAACTACTTTGACCACTTCACCGACGCGCATGACTTGCTCACTTGACTGATTGCCGGGAATGACCGACCCGGCAAGCGGCTATCCAAAATTGAAACTATCGACATCGGCCTGTGGGGCAGGCTGGAAGCCATGAGGTTCCATCGAGCAACCGGCGCGCCCTTGGCTCAGACTCCGAATCGCCGACGAATAACCAAACAACTCTTTCAGCGGCGCGAAAGCGGCGATGCCCGTCAGGGCGCCGCGCGACTCGGTCGCTTCGATGATCGCCCGCCGCTGCTGGAGGTCGCCGACGATTTCGCCGACATAGTCGTCCGGCGTAGTGATGTCGAGCTTCATGACCGGTTCGAGCAACGTCGGCTTGCCCTGCGTCAGGGCTTCCTCGAATGCGTCGTTAGCGGCGATGCGGAACGCGACTTCATCCGAGCCCACTTCGCGCGTCTCGCCGCCGAGCAAGAGAATGCGTATCCCGGTCAGCGGAAAACTGCCGATCAGGCCGCCGCCTTGAGCCCGGCTGCGCAGCTCTTCGAGAGCGGCCGCCTTGAGATTGTCGGGCAGGGCTCCTTCGCCGAAGCACTTGTCCAGAACGATGATGCTGGCCGACGCGTCCTCGAGCGGCTCGAAGCGAACGCGGAGGCGGGCGAACATCTGCGTCGCGCCGATCTGGCGATTACACTGGCCGACGATTTCCACCGCTTGGCCGATGGTCTCGCGATAGTTGACTCGCGGCTTGTAAAACTTGACGTTCAAATTGAAATCGCGCGTCAGCCGGTGCTTGATCACATCCAGGTGCAGCTCGCCCATGCCGCTGATCAGTGTCTGGGCCGACTCTTCGTTCTCCGACGCGTTGAACGTCGGGTCCTGGCGTTTGAGCATCTCGAGCGCTTCGGACAACTTCTTGCGCTCGGCCGTATTCTCTGGTTCGATTGCCATCGAGATCACGGTCTGGGCGAACTGGATGCTCGGCAATTGGATCACGTCGCGGGTATCGCACAGCGTGTCACCGGTGATCGAAGCCCGCGGGCCGATGGCGCACGCAATGTCTCCGCACTCGAGGCTTTCCAATTGTCCGTGCCGCTCTTTCTTGGTCGCATGGATCTGCCAGAGCTGGGCCACGTTCTCTTTCTTGTCGCGGTTCGGATTGTAAACGCGCGAGTTCGAATCCAACCGCCCGGAGTAGACGCGGATCCAGTAGAGGTCGCCCGTCTTGGCGGGGATGATTTTGAAGACCAGACCGCAGAACGGCTCGTCGGGCGAGGGGGAGCGTTTGAGCACCTTGTCGGGCTTCTTCGGGTCGATGCCTTCGACGGGCGGGCGATCGAGCGGCGTGGGCAGATAAGCCGCTACGGCGTCCAGGATCGGCTGCACGCCAACGTTGTGCAGCGCCGAGCCACAGACGACCGGCTGGATTTGCCGCGTCAGGCAACCTTGGCGAAGCGTCTTGTGGATCAGTTCGCTGGGGATCGGCTTTTCTTCCAGAGCCAGTTCGGTCAGTTCGTTGCTCAGGCTGTAGAGCCGTTCGAGCATTTCGGAGCGCCAACCCTGGGCGTCCTCGAGCAATTCTTCTGGGATCGGCTGGCGGATGACGCGCTTGCCACCTTCCTCAGGGTCGAAGGTGAGCATCTCCATTTCGATCAGATCGATGACGCCGCGAAACGGATCGGCCACGTGCGCCGGCCCTTGGCCGACCGGGATTTGAATCGGGACCGGGTGGGCTGCCAGGCGCGGTCCGATTTCCTCGAGGACGCGATAGAAATCCGCTCCTTCGCGATCAAGTTTGTTGATGAACACGATTCGCGGAACGTCATACTTGTCGGCTTGCCGCCAGACGGTCTCGCT
>JBQCJB010000889.1:0-6722 GCA_051953155.1 Aureliella sp.
GCTCGGCGAAACGATCGAACTCCGCGTGGCTGCTTCCAGCCGCGACTGCTATGCCCAAGGGGCGCTCGCAGCCGCCAAATTCCTGGTCGGCAAACAACCGGGCCTGTACTCGATGTTCGATGTCCTCGGCCTGCAGGCTCAGGCCAATGGCCAGCCGAACGTGCCGGCGCGGTAGCGAACGCCGACATGGCCAAATGCGAAGAAGGTTACCTGTGCGAAGTCTGCGGCGGCGATGTCGAACGCCTGCGCGATAGCGCCCTGTACCTGCAGTTCATCATCGGCTGGCTCGATCCTGAAACGCTGCACACGCGGCGCGAGTGCCATTTGCGCTGCGCGCCGGCGCTAGCCCAGTTCATCGACCATCCTTCCTTTACACCGCCGGTCGAGATGGAGGGCGAGTTCAGCCGCTCGAATCTCGATCCGCAGTTCGCAGCCGAGCGGACCGAGCTGGTCACCCGCGGTTACGTCCGCCTGTGCGAGATCGACGCCCTGCGCGAGCGACCGCCGGTGACCGAGTACTTGCTCCCCGAGGCGGCCGCCCGCTGGCGTTAAACCCGCTGGAGCGACTGGGGCCGCTACGCGCTGACGGCTGCTTCATCGTCGACGTTCTTCATCGTCGTCATCGTCGTCATCGTCGTCTTCGTCGTCTTCGTCGTCTTCATCTTCATCGTCGTCGTCATCTTCATCGTCGTCGCCTTCATCTTCATCGTCAGCGCGTCGCCCTTCCGCGCCTGGTTTGCGGTCGGCCTCGGCGCGCTCACGGGGCGGTTGGTTGCCCTGGCGGGCGGACAGTTCGCGGACTTGCGCCTCCAGTTCGCGGACGCGGCGGGTGAGCCGTTCGACTTCGCTGGCGTCGGAGCTCACTTGGGCTCGCTGCTCATTCGGCCGTTCGCGCACCGACTTTAAGAAACCGCTCTGGGGTTCCACCCCGCGGCTTTCGAGTTCGATCCGCGTCTTCTCTCGAAGCCGCCTATACATCTCCTCGTTCCGCGCGCGCTGCTCGCTCTCGCGTTCGGCGCTCTGGCCCTCTGCCGGTGATCGTCCCGGTTGGAACTGTGCCGGCTGCGAGCGTTCGCGCTGGGCGAGGCGTTCCTGTATTTCCAGCTGGGCTCTCAACTGGGCGTTTTGTTCGATCAGTTCCACGAAGCGTTTAAAGAACCCCGAGTCGAGAAAGCGCTCGATGGTCCGCGCGTCGTCGTGAGCCGGGCCTGGGGGATGGATCGGCGGCGGCAGCACGCGACCGGGGGGCGGCGACGGACGGTGGTGCTCGACCGGCGGTGGCGTTTCCGCGTGGTGGCGGTGTTCGCCAGCCTCTTCCTTTTCGCGTGATGCGGCTGGCTGCGCGAGGGCAGGCGCGGCGCCTGCCAGCGTGCCGGCGACGATCGCCAGGCTGACCGCACTCTTTCGAACGAACCAACGCCAAGACAAGCCGAACGGCTGGACAGTCATGGGGCACCTGCTGCGTGATGGACGGCGAGAAACAGGGAGCAATTGCGCCAACGGCGCTGCGGGGCATTATAGCCGAGCGGACTCGACCGTCCGTTATGCACGTTACAAACGCTACAGCCTCCGCGATCAGGCCGCAGACATGGCTCGTCGCGATTTGTTTCCTGAGCGGCGGAAGTTCGAGCCGCGCCGGCATGACGTACGGTTGAGGGACGTCATAGCCTGTTGCCGCTCAACCGAGACTCCTATGCCACTCGCACCACCGCTCACCAGCCGGCGCGCCCTACGCAGGTGCTCACCCGCCCCCTCGCGGAATCGCTCGGGTGCTGCGGTGATCGAAACCGCCCTGTTGTTACCGCTGTTGGTGCTCTTGGCGTTCGGCTCGATTGAACTTTCGAACATGGTGTTCATGAAACAGTCGCTGGCGATTGCCGCCTATGAAGGCGCCCGCATTGCGACCAAACCCGGCGCGACTCAAGACCAAGCCGACACGCGGATCCGCGAAGTGCTCACCGCGCGGAACGTGACCGCTTACACGGTGCAATACGCGACCAGTGGCGACGCTCCCATCAGCGTCACCTCGCTGACGCCGCGCGGCACCCAGTTGACCGTATCGGTCGAGTCGTCCAACGGCGGGGCGAGCTTCGGACCGCTCCGCTTGTTTACCGGACGGACGCTGCGCTGCCAGACGACGATGGTTCGGCAGTAATCGTTCCTTCCAAGAAAAAATCGCCCAAGGTTTTTCAGCCCCTCCAGTAGAAAACCGCGGAACCGTTGACCATGTTGCACTCGACTCGCTGCCCACTTGCACCGCGCTCTGCCAGCCCCGATGCCCAGTCCGTCAGCTGCGGGAACCCGACCGAGCGGCGTCCGAGTGAGCGTGCCTGGGCACAGCCACCGCGCCGCGGTGCGGCCGCCGTGCTGATCACCGTCATGCTGTTCGTCTTCGTAGTTACGACGGCGATCACCGTCGATTACGCGTATATGCAACTGGTGCGCACCGAATTGCGGTCGGCGACCGATGCTGCCGCCAAAGCCGGTGCCGAGGCGCTAGCCCGCACTCAGGATCCGGCCAAGGCCAAGCAGGAAGCCGTGCGCTACGCGGCGGCCAACAGCGTGGGCGGGCAGTCGTTCCGGCTGCGAGAAGACGACGTCGTCCTCGGCCGCGTCAATCTGGCGCAAAGTGGACGCTGGGAATTCCAAGCCGGCGCTGCTCCGCCGAACGCAGTCCGCATCAACGCTCGAACAGGCAATGGAGCCGCGCAGCCAGCCGTGCCGCTGTTCTTCAGCGGCGTCATCGGCAAGTCAGGTTTCACTCCCAGCTACCAGGCGACCGCCGGACAGCAGCAAGTCGAAGTCTGCTTGTGCCTCGACCGGTCGGGATCGATGGATTTCGATATGAGCGGCCAGGAGTGGTCGTTCCCGCCGAACAATCCCAAGCTGTGCAACTTCACCCAGTGGGGTTGGGACTGGCAAAACATGCTCTCGCCGCCACATCCGACGGACAGTCGCTGGGCGGCGCTGCGCCGCGCGATCAATGCGTTTTTCAAGGAAGCCGACAACTACTATCCGCAGCCGCGCACCGCGCTGGTGACGTGGGGATCGGATTACACGATGCCGGTCAGTCCGTTTACCGTCTACCCGGCCGCCAGCACCGACTATCCGCTGCCTTCGACCGCCGGATTTAGTTGGAATGCGAACGTGACGGCGATCAAAGGCATCGTCAACGCCAAAGGCGATGCCCCGATCATGGGCAGCACGAATCTCTCGGCCGGCTTGGACGAAGCCATCGGCGCCCTGACCGGCGCAAGCAGCAACAGCTCGGCCAGCAAAGTGATCGTGCTGCTAACCGACGGCCAGTGGAACGAGGGACGCAACCCGATCCTCTCGGCTCAAGAAGCTCGCGCTCAAGGGATCATCGTCCACTGCGTCTCGATGCTCACCGCCAAACAGTCCGACCTGGAGCAGATCGCCTCGATCACCGGTGGCCGCTACTACAGCACGCAGAGCTCCAAGGAACTGCGCGATGCGTTTGCCGAAATCGCGAAGTCGCTTCCCGTCGTCCTGACTGAATAAGCAGTCGCTACGTTCATCGCCCGGTTCAACGAGCCAACGCCGCGCGCGGTCGCGGATACCATGCCGAAACAAGACACGTTATGAAACAAGCCACCAAACCTCGAAGACGTGCATCTCGACAGGCAGCGCGCCGCACGGCCGCCACGACCGTCGAGTTCGCGATCGTCGTGCCGATCATCTTTGCGATGTTTCTGGGCACCGTTGAGATCACGCGTTTGAATTTCATCCGCCACTCCGCGGCTAATGCAGCCTACGAAGGGGCTCGCAAATCGATCGTGCCGGGCAGCACCACGCAGGATGGCAAGAACGAAGCCCTGCGGTTGATGAACGCCGTGGGAGTCGGCAACGGCGTCAGCGTCACGGTCTCGAACACCGATACCGCGGTGACGGTCAGCGTCAACGTGCCCGTCAACCAGAATTCCTGGGGTGTGGCCAAGTTCAGCTCGGGCATGAACATCGCTCAGTCATGCACCCTCTCGCGTGAATCACCTCGCTAAACCTCGCTAAGCTCGGTTAAACGGATTTGCCTCGGAGATCGCTCGCGCGAGCCGCTCGGACGGTGAGCCGTGAGGCTCGGTCTCGCTTCGGCGTGTTGACCACAACGCGGAGGTGGGTTCGAGCCGTGAGGGGTTGTTTTTTGACAGCCGAGACGGCCGTCCTACTTGTTGGCTATTTGCGGCGGCTGCTGGTGTTGCCGAGCGTTTTGAGCCAAGGAATCGAGCGCGTGTGCGACTTCGGTGGCATCGGCGGCGGAGCCCGATCGATCAGCTGTTCCATCGATTGACGCGAAGCACCAGGCACGGCGCCACTGTAGCTGTTGCCCTCTCCCAAGCGCTGGAGCCACCAGGCCTGTTGCGAATCATCGCCGCCGATGTTGCTGCGGCTGGATATCTGGACGATCGGCACGCCAGCGACCCCGCTGGCATCGGAGATGCGCTGCGGCGCGCCCCCGTCCAAGTGCTCGGCAACGCGTGATTGGGAGCGCAGCGTTTCCAGATGCTCCAGCAGAATGCGCCGCACCTCGAGGATGGCTCGAGGCGTGTGATGGATCGTCTGATGTTCCGCCGCGACGACTAGTTCGCTGACCACGTCGTCCATGTGCGCGCTCTCGACGTCCACGACACCATCGCCACCGAGGCCCCCTTCGCTGAACAGTCCACGGTTAGGAATCTGGCCGATGATGTTGTGGTACAGGACCCACGGCGCGCGAGGGGCTCGGAGCATGACTGGGAAGACCGGTGAATCGGGGCTGAGCGAGTCGATGCTGGTGTTGGTCGTTAGCAACTCGGTCGTGCGAAACACGCCTGGATTGGCATGCACCAAGGACTGGCCAGTCGAAACCATCACCGTCGGCAGGTTGATCAGCTTGCGCCCCAGCCAGCGCGTCGTGTCGTTGGCAAAGGCCGAGCCGCGATGCGGCGTGCCGATGGTGACCACGCGGCGAATCGACGGGTTGGGATGGAAGAAAACTTCCCGGCTGAGGTTGTCGACATCCTCGGGCTTGCCCTGCACCTCGTCGAACGGACGGTCGCTGAGAATGCGCCAAAACTCTTGGCCGCTTTCGATCGTTTGCATGCGGCTGACCAGACCGCCCATGCTGTGACCGACGACGACCATTTGGTCGAGAGCCGGATAGCGATGGTCGCCGTCCAGTCGCTGCCGCAACTCGGCCAGGTCGCTGCGGAGCTGCGTGGCGCTCAGCCAGAATGGCTGGCCGGTCGGATAATGGTAGAACCAGAATTGGTAATTCTTGCGCAGCTCCTGAAAACTGCGGAGGTCATTGAACATCGGCATCCAGGTTACCGGGCTCGACCACAATCCGTGCACCATCAGCACCGGGATGCGGTTGGGGTCGAATGGTTCGAGCATGTAGATGCCGCGGTTGGGCGTATCCGATTCCCAGTTGAGCAGATTGGGACGCGTTTTCTCTTTGAACTGCTCGCTGTCGAGCAAGTGGGCCAGGGCCGTGCTCAAGTCGGATTGCAGCGGCACCAGCCGATGCGCCATCTGGACATCCGACGCAGCCAGCGGATCGTGCAGTTCCAGGACGCAGTGGTGGCGGTGAATCGCGGTCCGCGCTCCTGGGCGGTGCGAATCCACCACCCGCAACAGGGCCGTCACTGGAAAACTCAAACCGTCCGGATAATACTTTTCGCGCGGATCATCTGGCGAGTTCTTCCGGCGCACGGCGATCAGCGGCACACCCAGTCCATAGGACACGCCCGACAGTTCGAGCTTCTCGAGTTTGTAGTCGCTGACGAATTCGAAGCTTTCAAAGTCTTCGTTGCGCCAGTTACCCTTGACCGTCGTCTCGACTTCGTAGGTTTGTTTGCCCGTGGTGACGGTATAGCTCTGCCCCGGCCGGAGTTGCCCCTTGGCATTGACCAACCGCAAGGTCGATTCGAGCGACTCGTTATACAAATCGCACGCTCCGCGGAATTGCGGATCGTACGGGTTGCGGATCGGATCGAATTCCGAAGCGAACAAATACATGTAAGCGTTGCTGACGGCGACGCCGTGCATGTCCAACGCCAAGGCCTCGTTGTGCTCTTTCTCGGCCCGCTTGCCAGCGATGTAGGCCAGTTCGGCTACGCTATAGACCAGTTCGCCGGTCGGTTCGCTGTCGGCCAACGACTGCATGCTCTCCAGGCAGGCGGCGATGTCCGATTTGTACAGCTCCAGCAAGTCGTAGCGCCTGAGCAGCGATTCGGTGCGCGAACTGACTTGCGGTCCGTTCTTGCTGGAAAGCTGCAACTGCATGGCCAATGGATTGGCCGGCACGTCGCGCATGACCAGATACTTTTGACCTGCGCAGCCAGCCACGCAGCCGAGCAAAAGCGCGGCGCAAGCCAGGCCGCCGATCAACCGGCGGCTGAGCGGCGCATGTCGAAGGTCATCAGCTTCAATAGACACGGGTGGTTCGTCGATGACAGGAGCGAAAGCAGTCGATGACAGCAATAGCACGCCCCATCGCACTGCGGGTCTCGTCGCGAACGGTACGAAGTGCCCCCAGCCGGCGTCAATGGCAATCTAGGAGTAAGGAGTAAGGAGTAAGGAGTAAGGAGTAAGGAGTAAGGAGTAAGGAGTAAGGAGTAAGGTGTAAGGTGTAAGGTGTAAGGTGTAAGGTGTAAGGTGTAAGGTGTAAGGTGTAAGGTGTAAGGTGTAAGAAGTAAGGTGTAAGAAGTAAGGTGTAACGGTTT
>JBQCJB010000890.1:0-6934 GCA_051953155.1 Aureliella sp.
GGGCCGCCAGTTCGAAGTGCAGCCGCTCCGCAGCGCTGGCCATTTGCTTTTCCAGCCAGTCGACCGCCCGCGAGTCGGCTCCCGTCAGGAAACCTCGCGCCAGTTCGACCTGCTGGTCGTACGAGCCGCGCGTGCAGCCAAACGTACACGGCCCCATGCAGGTGTTGATCTCGTAGCGAATGCAGCCGGGTCGCGGGGCGATGTCGAACAGTTGCATCTGGTCGCTGAACGAAAACCGCTGCTGGCTACTGCAATCGCGAAGCTTGAACAAACGATTGAGCACTTCGACGGCATGCCCGGCGCGGGTGGCGCCTTGAAAGGGACCGACGGAGCAGAGCGCCTTGGGATCGGGATTGCGCGACGTATACAACTGCTCGGCCGGCGGGCGTCCGAGGCAAATATGTACCGGCCGCTGCCGACGCGGAATTCCCATCGTGTTGAACCGCGGCCGCCAACGACGGATCAGATACTGTTCGCGCAGCAGAGCTGCAAATTCGCTCGGATGGGTCTCCCACACAATCGTGGCGGCCGACTGGACGATGCGCCCGGCCTTGTCCTCTTCGTTGTGCGGAAGAAAGTAGCTCAGCACCCGGTTGCGCAGCGATTTCGACTTGCCGACATACACTAACCGGCCGCGGAGATCGACCATGCCGTAGACGCCCGGGGATTTGGGCAGCGAAGTACGCACCAGGGCTTGCAATTGTCGCCGCTCGGTCGCGGCGACGCTCGGCAAGGGCTCGCGCTCGTACGGATAGAGAGAGTCTGCGCCGAAGTCGACGAAGGTCGAGTCATTCCATTCCGCGTCCATGCTGGGCATCCCTGGCTCGGGGCGCAATCACCTCCCAGCCTATGCATGCCGTGAACTGGCTGGGCTTGCGATTTGAGCGCCTACGGCCGTCATTGTAACCGGATCCCGTCGATGCAACACGCCAGGGCGACCTGGCTCAGACCATCGCTGGCGACGGTTCGCAAGGAGCCGGCGCGCTCGACGGATTGCTAGCACGCAGTTTGGGACAATGCGTGGTCCACCACTGGTGAGCCCGTTCGTAGTTCCAGCCGTCAGCATCCAGACAGGCGGCCAGGGCGCTGTCCAGTTCGCACACCGACGCAAAGCGCTGGTCGGGCGACTTCTGCATGCAGCGCATGATGACCGCCTCGAGGTCGGCCGGAATCTGCCAGTTGAGCTTCCGCTCGACAGCCTGCGAGGGAGGCAGCGGGGCGTCATTCAAATGCTGGAGGATCAAGCGCATGGCATGCGTCGCGGAGAACGGCGGCTTGCCGGTCAGCATGAAATACGCGACCGCCCCGAGCGAATAAATATCCGATCGTGGATCGGGCGATTCCTCGCCCATGGCTTGCTCGGGTGACATGTAGAGCGGCGAACCGGCAAAGCCACCTTCGAGCGTCAGTTCGCTTTGGGCCTCCAGCGTCGCGGTGTCCTCAGCGGAGCCGCGGTCCAGCCGCACATTGCGAATCGGTTTGACCAGGCCGAAGTCGAGCAGCTTGGCGACGTCAAACTGGCCGCCCCGCTCGGAGACGAAGATGTTCGACGGTTTGACGTCGCGATGGATCAATCCCAAGCCGTGCGCCTCGTGCAACGCCGAGCAGATCTGGCGCAGCAAGTAAATGATGCGCGCCGGCAAAAGGGGACCGGCGTGCGAAACCAGTTCCTGTAACGTCAGCCCCGGCAGGTACTCCATAACGTAGTACAACGTGCCGTCGGCCGTATTGCCGTAGTCATAGATGTACACGCTGTTCCAGTGACTGAGCTTGGCGGTGGCCTGCACTTCGCGTTCAAACCGAGCCATCATTTTGGCATCGCCTGCCCGTTCTGGGCGAATGATCTTGATCGCGCAAGGCCGCCGCAGCAACTGATGCTCGGCCAGATACACTTCTCCCATACCACCGACACCCAGCTTTTCGCGCAAGCGGTAGCGGCCCAATTGCTTGGCTTCGTGCATCTCGGTGCGCAAGTGCGTGATCGTGCGCACACCGATGATGGCGACGGTCGTCGTGGCAGCCAAACCAAGCGCCATGTCGATCAGCGGCGACGGATCGCTAAAGATCACTTGCCGAGTCGGTGCATCGAGCAGGGCGGTGAAGAAGGTGACCAGCAAGGGTAAAGAGGCGATCGCCAGCGAGACGCTCGCGGCCCGCCGCCATGGATTCGGGATGAAGATCGCGTGAGCAAAAATCAGCAGCGTCCAACCGTGCAACGTCACCGGTGCGATTTCGCCCAGCTCGCTGACATTGGTTAGCAAGCTGCGGGCGGTATGCGCTGCAAAGAACGCTGCGGGAATCCCGAAGACCAGCGACTCGATCGTCCGCCCCAGTCGCGTCGACAGCTCGCCTGCCCCGCGCAGCCACGCCAACGTGACCAAGAAGAAAACCGTCACGGCGTACTCGGCGACCAACCACGGCCAGCCGTCGCGCACGAAACCGGCCCAATGGCCGATCGTCAACCAAACCGCAAAGATCAAAAAGCCAATGCTGAGCGCTAGCGTAACTGCGGTCAGACGCGTCCGCAGCAACCGCATGGCTTCCTTCGATTCACCCACGCTGGCATCAACGATGTCGATCGGCCGTCTGGCCCGCTCGGCGGCTTGTAATGCTGCCGGCTGCTCGCGAAAATCCAGTGCCAGCGGTTCGTTAGCGTCGAGCGTTGCGTCGACATCCACTGGAGTGCTGGGTTGAGAATCCACGAGCGGTCACCTCCGGAACGTCATTAGCGATAGCAAGTCGCGCTGGTCGACTCTAAAGGTGATCATACACGTTAAGACAAGTTTTGTGCGAGCCAAGGCCTCCTGTTTGAAAGACACTCCACGATGACACACACGGCGGCCAAAGCGGATGCGCATGCATGGCTGGCAAGCCACCAGTCGCAATGGACTCACCAGTTGATCGAACTGGCAAACATCAGCTCCGGCTCAGGGAATATTCAAGGTTTGGACGAAGCGGCGCAGTGGCTGTGCGCCTGGAGCGGCTTGCCTGCGCTGGTTCCAGAGCACATCGCCCTGCCACCACGGCGCGGTGTCAGCGACGACGGGCGCGAACAAGCGCTCGAGACCGGCGTGGCATTAAAGTGGCAAGTTCGTCCCCAAGCCGAGCGACGAGTGCTTTTAGGCATCCATTACGACACGGTGTATACGCCGGCGCACGTACCGAATCATTGCCGGCAAATCAGCGAAGATCGCGTGCTCGGACCGGGCGTAGCCGACGCGAAAGGTGGCATTATCGTCGTCCGCGCTGCGTTGGAAGCGCTCGAAAGATTTAACTTGGCCGGCGGATGCGGCTGGACACTTTTGTTAACGCCCGACGAAGAGGTCGGTTCGCCTTCGTCATGCGAGCTTTGGACTTCGCTGGCAGCAACGCATGATTTTGGGTTGCTATTCGAGCCGGCGTTGCCCAGCGGTGCGCTGGTCGGCCAGCGCAAGGGTTCGGGCAGCTTTTCTCTGGTCGTGCGCGGCAAAGCGGCGCATGCGGGACGCGACTTCGCCGCCGGCCGCAACGCTGTCGCGCTGGCGAGCCACCTGGCAACGCGGCTCGACCGGCTGAACGGCCAGCGCAGCGATGTCACGGTCAACATCGGCCACTTGTCGGGCGGCGGTCCGGTGAACGTCGTTCCCGACCTGGCTGTCCTGCGATTCAATGTACGCGTACCCGATGCGGGTTCGCAGCATTGGTTCGAGGCGGCCCTCTCCGACGCGCTGGCCGAAGCCGATGCCCAGGAGGGTTTTTCAGTTGCCGTCAGCGGCGGATTCCATGCGCCCCCTAAACCGCTAGACCATGCCCAACGCGAACTGATGAACGCGATCGAGGACGCGTCGCAGTTGCTGGGCCATCACGTGCACTGGCAAGCCAGTGGCGGCGTCTGCGACGGCAACCGCCTGGCAGCCTGCGGTCTGCCGAACATCGATACGCTCGGACCGATCGGAGACGGTCTTCATAGCCCTGACGAATGGGTCGACGTCCGTTCCATTCCCGCCAAGGCTCAAGTCGTCGTCGAATTGCTGAGCAACTTCAGCGTCGGCAAGTACCCGGCGCTCGTTCGCCAGCATTCCTAACCGGCCGCCACAGCGCGCTCTATGCGGGCCAGGCGCGACTACTTGGCGCGACTACTTGTCGATGCCGGGCAAGCGAAAGACCGGGTTGGGTGTATGTTCGCGGGCCAGCAGTGCCTCCAGTTCGGCGACGACGGCTGGGTTTTGCTCGGCGACGTCTTGCGTTTCATTGGGATCCTTGGCGAGGTCGTAGAGCTCCGTCACGATCGGATTGCCCTTGCGTCGGGCCGGCGCCATTTGTTGGCGAACTGCCTTCCAGTTGCCGCGACGCACGGCCTGCTGGCTGCCGTAACCGGGCGATTCCCAATACAAGAAGGGATGCTCGGCCTGCGCTTGGCCGCGGAGTAATGGCGCGAAGCTGACGCCGTCGAGCCCAGCGGGGGTTTTCAAATCTGCCAGTTCGCACAACGTCGGAAAGAAGTCCCAGTGCGCGCCGGCCCAGTCCGTAGTCTTACCAGCGGCGACTTTGCCTGGCCAGCGAACGACCAGCGGCACGCGGATGCCTCCTTCATAAAGACTCCCCTTCAGCCCGCGCAAATCACCGGCCGAATGGAAGAACGCTGAATCGGAGCCACCCAAGCGATCGTACGTCGGGCCGTTGTCGCTGGTGAAGACAACGATCGTGTTATCGCTCAACTCGAGCTTGGAGAGCGTTTCGAGGATGCGGCCAATCCCTTCGTCCATATGCGTCACCATCGCTGCGTAGGCAGCCCGCGGAGTGGGATGTTGCAGGTACGCCGTGTGTTTGTATTCTTCTTCGGGAATCTTGCCGCGGTATTCGGCGACGCTGGCTTCCGGCGCCTGAATCGAGAGATGCGGCACGATAAAAGGCAGGTACAAGAAGAACGGCTCGTCGCGGTGCTGCTGGATAAAGGCGACGGCTTCTTCGACGAAACGATCCTGCGAATAGGTCTGACCATTCAGTTGAGCGTCGTTGCCGGGCTGAATTTCCTTCTCACGATTGCGCCACAGGAATTTAGGGTAGTGATTGTGGGCGTGCACCTGGCAGTAATAACCGTAGAACAAGTCGAAGCCATGGCGTGCCGGGTCGCCGCTGGTTCCGACGTGCCCGAGGCCCCACTTGCCCATTGCGCCGGTTGCATACCCTGCTTGCTTGAAAACTTGGGCGACGGTCAGCGTATCGGCCGGAATCGGATACTGTCCCGGAAACTCCCAGCCGAACTGCTTCTTCAGATCTTCCATGCCCTTCGGATTACCGTTATCGCGAACGGCCGCGTGCCCTTGGTGCAAGCCCGTCATCAGCGAGCAGCGGCTGGGAGCGCAGACCGCGTTGCCGCTGTAGAACTGAGTGAAACGCAAACCCTCGCGAGCCAGCGAGTCGATGTGCGGAGTGCGTATGATCTTCTGACCGTAACAGCCGAGCTCTCCCCAGCCCAAATCGTCGGCCATGATGAAGACCACGTTCGGCCTGTCTTTGTTGCCCTTGGTTTCGGCGGCCTTGGTTTCGGCGGCCAGCCCGAACGCCCATGAAAAAATGCACCACACCCCGACCCATAGTTCGAGGAGCCTACGGCAGCGAATTCTGGCAAACATCAACAGCTCCTTCGGAGGTTTTTAGGCCGGGCGATTTTCACGGCTACATATTAGTCGAATCGTCCTCGACCTGCGTACCGATCAAGCTATCGACGATTTGTGAAATCAAGCGCTCATGCACGTTGTTGTGGGCGTAAATGCGCGCCAGCGTATGGCTGACCGGCAGACGTCGGTACAGGTCGTGCATCGTCAGTCGCCGCGTTTTGCCGCTGGAGGAATCGAAGTAAAAATTCAATCCGGCGGTGGCGCCGGTCGTGTGCGGGCGATGGATATGCCGCGCCAAATCGACTCGGAACGGAAGATCGCGCAGATCCAGCGGCAATCGTTCGCGAATGACTTCGCTCAGCACCCGCGGGCTAGAAAAGATGCTGCTGGCTTCGGCCTGGTCTTCCGTGTAACTGAGCGTCCGCTGGCAGACCATGACCCACGGCACGCGGCGCTCGAGCCACTCGTTCCACCGCTGGCCCAGCTTCTGCAACTCGGGCGTTTGGCTGCGGCGCCAGCGGCGCACATCGGTCAGCAGCGAGAATTCGGTCAGTTCGAGATACGCATCCAGATGCTCGCGCGGATCGCCCGGGAAAAGATGCGCATGGCTGTCGCGGAACAGATCGGCCAGTTCCAGGTCGATCGCGCGCACCGTCCGGTGAAAGTAAACGCTGCGGAACAGTTCGGCCTTCATCGACAGAAAATGGACCAGCGCGGGCATCCCGCGATCGTGAATGGTCAGACCGTCGCTGGAAAAGAAACTGTAGTGCATGATCCGCTGGAGATCGAAAGCCCGCGGATTGAGCCCGGTCATGTACGCGTCGCGGAGGACGAAATCCATGTTGTCGATCGTGTAGATGCCGCAAAACAAACTGCGGAGCAGTCGCAACCAACGCGGCTGGTCGTGCTCGACCGCTTCGGCCGCGGGCATCGTCGGCCGCTGGATCAGCCAGGCGACCTGAGCCGGGTCGAGCGACGCTCCCGGCTCGAGCGCAGCGGCCGGCACCCGCCGCAGTTGCCGCAGCCAGTCGCCGAGACAGTCCTCGATGATGCGAGCCCCGAGCGTTTCATGCGTCAGCTGATATCGACTGAGGTAGTGCGCATCGAAGAAGTGGCCAAACGGGCCATGCCCGACGTCGTGGAGCAAACCCGCCATTCGCAAGAGCAATTCGACATAAGCCCGGGGCGGCGTCTGCGGATCGGCTTGCTTGAGCGAATCGTAGAGCCGCGCGCACGCCGCGCTGGCCAAATGCATCACGCCCAGAATGTGCTGGAAACGCGTGTGCTCGGCTGTCGGGAAGACCCACCAGGCCGTTTGCAATTTGCGAATCTGC
>JBQCJB010000891.1:0-9832 GCA_051953155.1 Aureliella sp.
GGTCTCGGCAGTGCTGCTGGCGATCGAGCTGCTGCTGTTCGAGTTTCGTCCACGTTCCATCATTCCTGTGGCGCTGGCTGCGTCGGCAGCCACCGCGATTCGCATGATGTTCGAGGGGATGGAACCCGTCTTCGCTATGGCCAACCTCCAGCAGCCTACCGGCCCGGCCTTGGCGACGTATATCGCGCTGGGTGGCTTTATGGGCCTGGTCTCGGTGCTGGTCACCAAGGCGGTTTACGCGGTCGAGGATGCTTTTGAACGATTGCCGATCCACTGGATGTGGTGGCCCGCCCTGGGCGCTATCGTAGTCGGGCTGGTCGGCGTTTTTGCGCCCGACACGCTCGGCGTCGGTTACTACAACATCGAACACATCCTTTCCGCGAAGATGACCGTTGGCGCGATTGCCTTTTTGTGCGCCATGAAATTCCTCTCCTGGTCGGTCTCGCTGGGCAGCGGCACTTCGGGTGGTACGCTCGCTCCGCTGTTCACCATCGGTGGCGGCGTAGGGGCGGTGATCGGGATGGGATTGGCTCAGTGGATTCCGGCCCTGGGCGTCGACCCGCGGATTGCCGGTCTGGTTGGAATGGCCGCAATCTTCGCTGGCGCGTCGCGAGCCATGTTGGCCTCGGCAGTGTTCGCCTTTGAGACGACGCTCCAGCCGTTCGGACTGCTGCCGCTGCTGGGTGGCTGCGCGGCCGCTTATCTCATTTCGTCGCTACTGATGCGCAATTCGATCATGACCGAGAAGATCGCCCGCCGCGGGATTATCACCCCCGAGGAATATGTTGCCGACGTGCTCAACCACGTGCGCGTCAGCGATGTCGGCTCGGCCAATGTCATTTCCGTGCAAGCCGAGCAGACGGTGGCGGAGGTGCAGACGTGGCTCAGCAACGGTTCGACGCGTCCGACGCATCAAGGCTTTCCTGTGCTCGATGCGAGCGGCGTATTGGTCGGGCTGGTAACCCGCCGCAACATCGGCGAGGCCGCGGTGGATCCGCAACAGAAGGTGGCCGAGATCATGCGTCAACCGGTGCGGTACGTCTTCGACGATTGCACGGTCCGACAAGCTGCCGATCACATGGTCTCGCACGGAATTGGCCGGCTGCCCATCGTCAGCCGCCAACGGCCGCACCGTTTGGTAGGCATCATCACCCGCAGCGACGTGCTGTCGGTCTTTCAGAAAGGCCTCAAAGAAGTCCAGCTGCAGCGTCCTACGGTCAAACTACCAATGAGCGGCGGCCGCAAAACGGGCTAGGCCATCGCGAAGCGGCCATCAAGAAGCGGCCTGACGGGAGGCCGCGTGTACTCGCGCTAGAAAAACAGAGCTGGGGTGCAGGGACTCGAACCCCAACAAGCAGATCCAGAATCTGCTGTGCTACCATTACACCACACCCCAGTGCAGAAGCTACCGAACTTAAGTGTTCACCCGCGTTCCGTCAAGACGTCCAGCGGTCGCCGGCGCTCGGCTGCGGGGATGGCTGGTCGAGGCGCGTCGGCGCGCACGCCCGATGGCACGACCGTCAGCACGCTGATCTCCGGCGGGCAGCGCCACCGCAGTGGCTGGGTTCCCGATAGCCCTCGCGAGACATGCATGACGACTGGCGGCAAACGGAACACGCCTGAAGCAAAGCGGCTGCCGTAGCGGCTGGGCGCGATCAGCGGTCCGAGACCCGGAATGCGAACCTGACCACCGTGCGTGTGGCCGGCCAACATCAAATCCATGCCCAGCTCGCGCGCCCAGGGATGCTGGTCCGGCGTATGGGCCAGCGCAATCCTGAGCGCATCGGCCGATTGTGCATCAGCCAGCGGGCCGGTCTGCCAATGGTCCCCGGTATGCCGCTCGAACCAGGGACGTTCGTTGCCGCAGAGCACGATGCGCGGTCGCCCGCCCGCTGGACCGGCGGCGCTCTGCCCCTCGAGCACGACATCTTCGACTCCCACGTCGCGCCAGCCCAGCCCGACCAGCCGCCGCGCGACCGGTTCGACGCTGGCCAAACGCCGCTCGTGATTGCCAAAGAGAAAATGGCACCCCAGAGGCGCGTCGAGCCGCCCGAGGATTGAATCGATCCAGTCGAAGCAGGCTTCCGTATCGATGATGTCGCCGGTGACTGCGATGAGGTCTGGTCGCAACGCCTGCAAGCGGTCGACGACATAGTGGTAGTACGCCGGCGTCAATTCGCCGGTGAAGTGTAAATCCGAGATGTGGCCGATCGTCAGCGACTGCCAATCGCCCGTAAACGCGCGTTCCAACTGCAGCGTCTTGGTGGTCACCGACAGGTGCGTGATCTCATTCAGCGGCAGACGGCGGAGGCTATTGGACAACCAGCCCGAGGTGACCGGTTGGTCAACCTCTCGCGCTACGTCGACGCGCTGGGCGCGATGGGAGAGCAAGTTAGCCGGTGGCCAAAGCCACCAACGCGACTCGAGCCACCCGGGACCGAGCACGAGCGCCGCCGCGATCGAACCGATCATCCAGGCCAGGGCCAGCGGCGGAACATCGTCCACCGTTTGCCCAGTGAACGATCGCTCCAGCGCAGGCCACAGGGCAATGGCCACGGCCAGAGGGATCGCTACGGTCAGGGCGATGATCAGCAATTCCACCGCCTTGATCAATCGCCGCGGCAGCGCCGTGGCATTGATGCGGTTGTAACAGAAGATCCACCAGCCGACGTGGCCGGCCAGAACCAGCCACGAGAACGCAATGAACTTGAGCATGTTGCCGGATCGCTGTTGGCCAGTGGCTTGCCAGGTTCGTGCCGCGTTACGCCACTTGCGTCTGGTGGCAGTCGAGAATCGTTTCCACGACGTTGATCAGTTGAGCCACGCGGAACGGTTTGTAGAGGAGACCCTTGGGATGCAAACCGGCCTGCCGCGCCTTGACGATCGAATGCCCCGGATCGTAGCCGTAACCCGTCATCAGGATCATCGGTACCGGTTCCTGAATCGCTTGCAAGCGAAGCATGAGTTGGTAACCGCTATAGTCGGGCAGCTTGATATCGGAGATGACGACGTCGTACGAGTTTTCCAGTCCGCTATTGCGGAACAGCAGTACAGCTTCGTCACCGGAGCTGGCCGTCTCGATGATGCAGCCGTAGCGTTCCAGGAGCGCGTGGGCATCGTTGCGAACCGTCTTGTCGGCATCGACGACCAGGATGCGCTTGCCGCGCAGCTTGGCGTGCTGCTGCTGCGTGCAGCCGGCGGGAATCGCCTCCACGGGCGCCATGCGTTGGCCGATCTGCTGGATGACTCGCTTGATGTCGCGGGCGTTTTGCACGATCCGCTGCAGGCGCTGGACGACCTCGGGCTCGTGACCGATATAGCGCTCGATGACGTTGACCGCGTCGAGCAGGATGTGGTCGACGGGCAAGGCGACCGCGCTGTGGATGGCTTCGCAACTCTGCTGGGCCGTATTGTTCTTCTGAGCGACCAGCAATTCGAGCGTGTTGAGCGCAACGGCGATGTCGCGCGCGAAAATCTCCAGGAACTGCATATCGCTGGCGTTGAAAGCGCAGGTGCGCGGGCTTTCGACGTTGATCGTGCCGATCACTTGCTCGTGCAGCAGAATGGGCACAGTCAGCGAACTGCGGGCTCCTTTGAAGGCTTCCAAATAGAGCGGATCCTGGCCGGCGTCTTCGCAGAGGTAGCTGGTACCGGTCGAAGCCACATAGCCGGTCACGCCGTTGCCCTGCGAGCGCGCAAAGAGCTTGCGGTCGGCGGCCTGTTGGTCGATGCCAACGCTCAGCAGCGGGATCAGCGTGCTGGTCGATTGCTCGAGCAAACGAATCTCGATTACTTCGACGTTCAACAAGTCGCGGGTGTAATGGCGGATATTGTCCTTGAGCAGTTCGATCCGCGCCTGGGTATCCATGGCGAAGATTTCGTCAGGTTTCAGATCGGTCAGCTTCTGGCCAGCTTGATGGATGGCCGCCAACTTTTGTTGCTGGACGATTTCCGCAGTGATGTCGCTGACGGTCGCAACCAGAGCGGCTTGATCAGAGGCCGCGTTGGGCAGCGGGGCGACGTGCACTTGAAAGTATTTGAAGTCCGCCGTCTGCAGCGTGCTGCTGCTGGCGTTGCCGGTGGCCAAGGCCGTATGGAACGGGCAGAAGTCCGGTCCCATGATCTCGGGGTTGCCCAGGGCGGCATAGAAGTTTTGGCCGACGACCTCGGGCACCGCTGACCAACCGCGCAAACAGCGGTTCGCCCAAGTGATGTTCATCTCGGCAGTGACCAGCGCGACGCCATCGGGCATGCCGTCGAGGATCCGTTCGCTTTGCAGCAGACGGACCATGTTGGTTTCGGCAGCCAGCGTGCTGCCGTGCAAAAAGACACCACTATACTTCGCGCGGGCCAGATGACTGACAGCGTCCAGCGGCGACTCTACATGCTCAATATCGAAATGGTCGGCCAGCTCCCCAGAAGGGAACGACTGTTCTGAGGTCGGACCGACCCAGAGCACCTTATTCTTAGGCGACAAGTGACCGCTCCTGCATAGTGCAACCCAAGCGAGGTGACTCGCAACAGATTCTTTCTCGATTACTTCCTTCGTAAGTATAGGAGCCCAGAGTAATTGCAGCAATGTCAAGGCTGCCGGCTTTTGCACGGGCGCAAGTTTGCGGTCTAGGCAAGTTTGCGAAGCTGCTCACTCTGTATGGGCCTGCAAATTGCACAGGCGTGCAACCTCGCACAGCCGCTCCCAATTCCGCGGCCGAGAATCCCCGGGCTGTCATGCGAAAAGACGGTGGGTCGAGTCGTGCGCCGGCAGGATCACCTAAGGGCGGACACTTGGACCCCGAGCGCGCGATGGGCGCGCAGGCAGCGCGACGAGAAGGCACAACTAGACTTTGAGGATTAGGCGATTGGCGGAAAATGCGATAAATTTGCGGGCCAGTCCCCGCAGAGGTCGGGCGTTTAGCTACACTCTTAGCAACTGTCAAATCCACTCGGCAGGCCGGAGGAAATCCAGCGATTTTTGGCGGCTTTTTAACCGAGCTTGCCCGCAACCTTTACCCGTATTTGCCAAGCTGCACAATCGTTGCATATTGACACATAGGTTTGCGGGCATAAATTCTAGCAAAACTGTACGTTTAGGTGTCGCTACGGCTCGTTGCAATAGCGAACTTGGTGCTTCGGGCTGGCCAGTTGGCCAATTGTTCCTCGAGAGGAGATCCTCATGAAGTTTCGCCCATTAGTTTACGCGATGGGGCTGGCGGCCACGTTCTGTTCGGCCAGCTTCGTCAACGCCCAGTGCAGCAGCTGCGGCGGCGGTGCCGTCGTCGCTAGCGGCGCCGGTGCGGCCAACTGCGGTGTGCAGTACGTCGAGAAGACCGTTATGGTCCCTCAGTACTCGACCGAAACCCGCACGGTGACGGTCACCGAATACCGGCAGGAAGCCCGGCAGCAGACTTATACCGAGATGGTTGCCCAGCAACAAGAGCAAGATTACACGGTCCAAGTGCCGGTGACGACGATGGTCGAACAGACCTACACCGTCCGCGTCCCACGCATGGAAACGCGTGAAGAAAGCTACACCGTTCAAGTTCCGGTCTATACGCCTGTCGAAGTTCCGTACACGGTCAACGTACCGTACACCGAAACGATCCAGCAGCAGTACACGGTCCAAGTTCCCTACACCGAAACGGTCAACCAGACGGTCAACGTCAGCGTTCCGTACACCGAACAAGTTCCGTACACGGTTCAAGTTCCTTACACCGAGATGGTCGAACAGCCTTACTCGGTCATGGTTCCGTACACCGAAAACGTCGAACAGACCTACACCGTTCAGGTTCCTTACACCGAACAGCGTACTGGCACCCGCCAGGTATGCACCCGCGTTCCGGTCACGACCTACACCACCCGCACCTGCGATCGCGGCAGCTGGCAAGTCCAGCAGGTCGAAGTACCTTGCTCGACCGGCTGTGGCAATGGCGGTGGCTGTGGTAACGGTTGCGGCAATGGCTGCGGCGGCTGTGGCAATGGTTGCGGTAACGGCTGTGGCAATGGCTGCGGTGGTTGCGGCAACGTCGGTGGCTGCGGCGCTCCTTGCGCTCCGGCGACCACGACCGTTTGCCGTCGCGTTTGGGTTCCCAACATCGTGACCGAGCAAGTTCCTTGCACGACCTACCAGAACCAGATCACCAATCAGGAATACAACTACACGGTCACGCTGTGCCGCGCTGAAACGCGCACCCGTACCGTGCCGGTAACCCGCTGCCGCACCGAGACCCGTACTCGCCAGGTTTGCGTCACCCGTTGCCGCCCTGAAACGCGTACCCGTCTGGTAACCCGTTGCCGCATCGAGCAACAGACCCGTCCGATCGCGGTCACCCGCTGCCGCGCAGAAGTTCGCACCCGCAACTGCGTCGTCACCCGTTGCCGTCAGGAAACGCGTACGCGCACCGTTCAACAGTGCAGCTACCAACCGCAGACCCGCACCCGTCAGGTCCAGTACTGCAACTACGTTGAAGAGACTCGCACCCGTCAAGTGCCGCAGTGCACGATGACGACCGAGAACCGCAAGCGCACGGTTACCGTTTGTGTGCCGGTTCAAAAGGAACGCACCATCAACGTCTGCGTTCCGGTTCAAGTCCAGAAGGAAATCCAGGTTCAGGTTTGCCACATGGTTCCCCAAACCGTGACGGTTCCCTGCACCAATGGTTGCGGTGGCGGAGTGACCGTCGGCGGTGGCTGTGGCGCATCGGTTAGCGCCGGCTGCGGTTGCTGCGACACCGGCTGCAACGACTGTGGCGGTGGCTGTGGCCATCGTCATCATCGCGGCTGCCGTCACTGCCGCTAAGACGCCTTTTCGCGTCTTCGCTCGCTAGTTAAAAGCTTTGGCCGGTTTTCCCCCTGGGAAGACCGGCCTTTTTCGTTTACTAATGCGCTGCAGTCCAAAATGAACTTCGCGCCCGCCCGCCGCGTCCAAGGCCGCAGTCGGCCAGCCGCCGCAGTCGGCCAGCCCCAAAGTCGGCACGTCCGCCCGGCAAACGCACCTCCTGGAGCAAGCCATCGTGCGCTCACCACGCCCGCTGAAAGTAATCGAGAATCTCGAGGTTAGACGCGCCCTGGTCAGCGACTGGCAGAACGCCGTGCTGCCTCTGGACGTCGATGGATCGGGATTCGTCGCGCCGCTGGATGCCTTGCACGTGGTCAACGACATCAACCGCAACGGCGTGCGGTCGCTGCCCGCGGTCCGTCCCGGGGACTTTTCCGGCCCCCTGTGCGATACCAGCGGCGATGGCGTAGTGTCGGGGCTGGACGTCCGGAAGATCGTCAACGCGATCAACCAGTTTCCCGACGCACCAACGCTGGCGGTCGAACTCGCCGCGGCCAGCGACGGCAACCGGGATCAAGTGGTTTTGGTGCCGGATGTCACTTATGTCGGCAGTTCGATGCCCAACGTCTCGGTTCGAGTCGAGCGCATCGAGGGCGAGCAAACTACGTTGGCTGTAGCCGCCACCGCGGGCGCAACCGGACAGTTCGAACTCCCGCTGACTCTGGACCAGGCGCTGACACATTTGCGATTCACCGTCAGCGATCCGCGCGGCCGCTCGCTGTCGACCGAGCGGATTGTCCGCAAGGGAGACGCCGTCGCCGCTTGGAATGCGGCCCTGCTGGAAACCGTCCGCGAGTCGACGTCACCGTCGAGCAACATTGAAGGTCTGCTTGTCAAACCGCCACCTCCTATGGTCGCCAAGTATCTGGCGATGGTCCACGGCGCGATGTTCGAAGCGGCCCGCGCGCCGCATCCCGAGTCGATCGCCGACCCGCAGGCCTCCGCGGAGCAGGAGAGTGCTTCAGCCTCGGTCGTGACCACGGTGGCGATGTCGGTGGCGGCCCGGCAAGTGGCCGCCAGCCTGTACCCTGCCGCCGAGCAGGTCGCGCTCTGGGACAGCACACTGGCTGAAATTATGGCACTGGTTCCCGAAGGGCAAGCCAAGACACTGGGCATCCAGCTCGGCCAGCAGGCTGCCGACGCGATGCTCGTTGGCCGCGCCGACGACGGTTCGGCAGCCGTGGTGAACTATTCTCCGGGTAGCGCGCCGGGCCAGTGGCGGCCGACGGCGCCCGATTTCGCTGCGGCCACGCTGCCACAGTGGCCGGGCGTCGCGCCGTTCGTGATGGACGCCGGCGACCAGTTCCGCCCCGCGCCACCTCCGGCGCTGGGCAGTGTGGAATATGCGGCGGCAGTCGAGGAGGTCCGGCAACTAGGCGCGGCCACCGGCAGCCAGCGCACGGACGACCAGACGCAGATCGCCAGGTTTTGGGCTGACGGCGGTGGCACGAGCACGCCGCCTGGTCACTGGAATCAGATCGCCGTCGACGTGGCCCTTGAGAACCAGCTGTCGCTGCTGGAGCATTCGCGACTGATGGCCATGCTGAATTATGCCTTGGCCGACGCCGGCATCGCTGCCTGGGATGCCAAGTACGCTTACAGCCTGTGGCGCCCGATCGATGCAGTGCGTCAGGCTGACAGCGATGCGAATCCGGCGACGACGGCTGACAGCGGCTGGGCGCCGCTGCTGAACACGCCGTCGTTTCCGTCGTACGTCTCCGGGCATAGCGCCTTCAGCGCCGCAGCGGCCGAGGTGCTTACCAGCGTCTTCGGAGCCGACTATGCGTTCGCGACGCGCGCCGATCGCGGCAGCACCGGCGCGTGGCCTCCCTCGGACGACGTCGCTGGCCTCCAGGTCCGCTCGTTCAACAGTTTTGAACAAGCGGCCGAGGAAGCTGGACAGAGCCGCATCTATGGCGGCATCCATTACAGCTTTGACAACACGGCCGGCTTGCTCTTGGGCAAGAGCATCGGCACACTGGTCGTGGCTTCGATGACGTAGCGGATCCCTTATTCGTCCTCGGTGGTCAGCTAACCGACGGCGGCAGCGCTGGGAAGAAAACTCTTCCAGCTGGCATACCGCGGATCCTGCAGTGGAATGACCATCGACGGATTGCTCGAGGGCTTGACCGGTTTGCTGAGCAGTTTCATGCCCGCTTGCACCGGCGTGCGCCCACCTTTGCGCGAGTTGCACGCCAGGCAGCAACAGACGATGTTCTCCCAAGTCGTCTTGCCGCCGAGCGAGCGGGGCACGACGTGGTCGAGGCTCAACTGATTGGCCGGCCTCGAAACGCCGCAGTACTGGCACGCATGGCGATCGCGGGCGAACAGATTCTTGCGGTTGAAGCGAACGGAACTTTTGGGCAGACGGTCGTAACGCGTCAGGCGAACGATTCGCGGCACTTGCAAATCGAACTGCACGGCTTTCAAGTAGTCTTCACCCGGCTGCTTGTCCAGCGCATGGAATTGACTGATCTCGCACCAAGCCTCGAAGTCGTAGTTGTAGTACTGGTCTTCCTCGATCGTAATGACTTCGGCACATCCGCGATACAGCAGCGTCATCGCGCGACGTACATTCACTACGCGCACTGCCATGTAAAATCGATTCAAAACCAGGACGCTGCATTCCAGCGCAGAGCCTTCCGACATAGCCACCTCCGACTTCACTGTGTGAAAACTTCGATGCGAACGTAAGCCCAATGGTGTGAATCACGCACTGCATTCTACCGACCATGCGGGACGTAAACCAGCAATCGAGCGTTGGCGGGGCTCGCACCGGCGCTGCGGGTCGCAGCCGGGGGCGGCCCAACACTTGCTTCGCCAGTGAATTGGATGCCGCGGCCTGCCAAAAGGTTCAAGTTCCCGCCGCCGGTCGCGATTTTCCCCGGCGGCCAGTCGAGCGTCACGCACTTGGCAGCCGCATTTCCGCGGCCCAATTGCCAAGACTTGGCCGGCTGGATGCGAACACGTACCCAGGTAGCGAACCGGCTCGAGACA
>JBQCJB010000892.1:0-2796 GCA_051953155.1 Aureliella sp.
GTCAGGCTGCTGGCGGTTTCGTCGGCAATCAGGCCGTTGATCACTCGACCGTCGGTCAAGAGGATCGCGTAGGCCATCGCCTGGGGAGCAACCTCGCGGCTGGGGTCGAGAATATTTAACAGCAACTTCGATCGGTCCCAGGCGCGGACTGTTTCCAGATGCGGGCCGATTTCGACGCCCTGGCCATCCGCGCGGTGGCACGCCGCGCAGTGCTGCGCGAAGACAGCTCGACCGCGAACTACGTCGCCAGCTTGGTTCAGCGAAATTGCGTACCGCTCGATGACTGCGGCCCGCGCTTCCTCCGACTGGCCAAGGACGCGTTGGGCGAGTTCCTTGACAGCGGCGCTCGTGCTGGAAAGCAGCTGGGCTTTGCGGCTCAGCCCGAGCTGGTTCGCCGCCAGCTCACCTCGGTCGATCGAATGCAGCAATGCAAGGCTCCGTTCGGGACGCGCCAGTAACGCGGCGAACGCTTCTTCCCTGACAGCGGGCGTCAACGACATGACGCGCGCGACCAGTTCCTCGGCTACTTGATCGGACTTGAATGAAGCCAAGCTACGGATGGCCGCGATCTGAAGCGAATCGGGCTCCGAAGGATCGATCAGTTCGGCCAACCGTTTGGCGTCGCTGTTAAACGGACCGAAAGCAATTCGCCCGATCGCTTCGATGCGGTCTGACTCGCTGCGGTCCGCATCGTGCGCGACACCGTTGCTCGCTTGAAGAAACTGCTCCAGAGCCCGCTGGCTGGAAGCATCGGCATCGGAGAGCAAGTCGCTGAGAGAACGTCCTTTGCGTTTGGCTCCGCTACCCAAGCCTTGCCAGAGTGCGTCTCGAAGTGGGCCGAGATCGCGGCTGGCTTGTTCGAGCTGGGCGGCGGCTGGCATATCGCCTTTCGCCCCGATGATGGCCGCCAGCTGTTCGACCAGCCCAGCTGCTTGGGGATGGGCCACAAAATCTTCATCGCCCAGTAGCGCCAGGGTCACTCCGGTCGTGTGCTCGGGCAGCGCGCTGCCTAGAGCGCTCCGCATCCAGGGATCGCCGGCATCGCGAGCGCCCGCGCGGGCCAGCGCGGCGACCACCTCGGGATCTCGAATGCCTCCCAGCGACAGGGCGGCCTGCAGACGGACTCGCGAGCCTGGGTCGGAGGTCAAGTGCATCACGCGCTGGCGGAGGGCCGAGCTGCTCTCGAGCCGAGGTTCGGCGGCGCGAATCGCTTGCTCCCGAACGTGCGGGTCGACGTGCGACAGGCCGCGATCCAAGTCCTGCTCGGTTGCCGCGCCGATACCGACGAGCGTCCACAGGGCATGCATGGCGGCTCGCGGGTTGGCTTGCTCGAGCAACTTTCGCAGGGCGGGAGCAGCCGAGCGATCGCCGCGCTCGACCAGCAATCGCTGCGCGGTCTCTCGCCACCAGCTGTCCGGATCGCCCAAGTGCGCGACCAGTTGTTGGCTGGTAGCCCGCCCAAGGGCTGGCGGCTTGGACGGTGAAAAGCCGGGAGGGGCCAAGCGATAAATGCGGCCGCGATCGCGACCGCTGGTCAAATCCAGTCGGGCGTGAATATCGTCAGGGATCGACCACGGGTGCTCGATGAATTCGCGGTACATATCGAGCACTAGCAGCGTTCCGTCGGGCGCATTGAACAGATTTACAGGGCGAAACCAGGTATCGGTCGAGGCCACGAATTCGACCTTGGCATCGGCGCGCGTCGCCTGGAACGTGTTGCCGTCAGCCACCACCCGCTGCCGGTAAATCGTGTTGTTGGCGACTTCCCCTTCGAACATCTGGCCGGCGAAGGCTTCGGGATAGGCGTGACCGCGGTAGACGGTGACGCCGCTGGTCGACGTGAAGACGCCGCCGCCGGTCAATTCGCTGCGCGGCACTTTTTTCGTAGCATCGGCGGACCACTGCCGCCCGCGGAGTTCGCGCCACGGTTCGACCGGGCTAATTCTATAGACTGGCATCTGGTCGCCCGATTCGGCGATGTTGATGGCAGCGCTGGGCGCGGCGTAGAAAGGGTTGCGAGCCAAGTAACGATTGTCGAGCACGACGTGGATCGCGGGATTGCGGATGTTGCACAGAAAGCGGTTCCCCCAGTCGTCGAACGTGTTGCCGAACCGCGCCCCGCCTGCCTGCAGCTCGAATTGATGCGACTGCGGATCGATGCGGAAATCGCCGCGGGCGGCAATCGGTGCCTTTTGCGTCTGGCCCACCTCGAGCACGCTGCCACCGTTGCTGGAACCGGCAACGTAGATGTGGTTGTCCAAGCCCCAGATCGGATTGTTCATCACGGCTTGCACGTTGTATTTGCGAAAGCCGGTGAAGACGCGCTGCCGCTGATCTGCAACTCGGTCGCCATCGGTATCCTTCAAGTACCAAATGTCGGGAGTCGCTGTGACGAACACACCTCCACGATAACAAATGACACCGCTCGGCCACGAAAGCTGCTCGGCGAAGACGGTGCTCCGATCATACACACCATCTCCGTCGGCATCCTCCAGCATCCGCACTCGGCCCAGCGGAGCATCGGTCGTGTTCTCTTCCCACGCGCGGTGCGTCTTGGGATTGGTGTAAGGGTAGTCGTTCATCTCGACAACATAGGCTCGACCGTCCTCGTCGATCGCCATCGCGACCGGATCGGTCACCAGCGGCTCGGCGGCGACCAGTTGCATTTGAAAACCGTGCTGGACGACGAACGTTCGGCTGACTTCGGAGGGAGCGACCGGGGGAAAGCGAGGAAAGGCTTCGGGAGTCTGCAGCGACGGATCGGCTGCGGCGTTTGCGCTCGGCTGAGCACAGGAA
>JBQCJB010000893.1:0-5186 GCA_051953155.1 Aureliella sp.
CAAGAATATCAACTGAAGCTCAACGCGGCCGACGGCGCGGTCGACCAGGCGGAGATCGAATTTCTGACTCAGGGACGCTCCCTCGGTACGGTGACCTCCAACGGCGAGGGCTGGACGCGCATGCGGCTGATCCCCGGAAAGTACACGCTAAAAATCACCGCCCCGGGACGAGCCGAGCGCTCACACGAATTTGAGCTCGGCGCCTCGGTGCTGTCCGAATCGCTGACGCTGGATGTGGCTTCACGCGTTCAGTGCCGCGTTACCGACCAGGCAGGTCGGCCGATTCCGGCCAAGCTCCAGTTCGTGGGGCAAGGCGAGACGGAATCTCCGAACTTCGGACCCGATACCTCGGACTTCGGTGTTCGCAACTTGCTCTACACGGCCAACGGTAGCGCCTCCCAGCCGCTGGCCCCTGGCTCTTACACGGTCCTGGTCAGCCATGGACCAGAGTACGACGCCGTGACCGAAACGCTGACCGTCGACAGCGGGCGAGCTGCCCAATTAAACGTCAAGCTCACCCGCTCGGTCGACACGACCGGATGGATCAGCGGTGAATTCCACAGCCACAGCAGCCCATCGGGCGACAACACGTCCAGCCAGCTCGGGCGGGTCCTGAACCTGTTGGCCGAGAATCTGGAATTCGCGCCCTGCACCGAACACAACCGCATCGATACTTATGCGGAACATCTCGACTTTCTCAAAGCGACCGACATCATGGCCACGTGCACGGGCATGGAATTGACCGGCCTGCCGCTGCCGGTCAATCATCAAAACGCTTTTCCGCTGCACCGGCATCCGCATCACCAAGACGGCGGCGGACCTTCGCCCGACGCCAACCCAGTCGTGCAAATCCAGCGTCTGGCGATGTGGGACAATTCGAGCGACAAGGTTGTGCAGATGAATCATCCCAATCTGCCTCAGATCCTGGGCGATCGCGATCTGGACAACAAGCCCGATGAAGGCTTCCGCGAGATGCTGGACACTATGAATGTCGTCGAAGTGCATCCGCTGCAGAGCATTTTCACGCCGCCCAGCGCCGATTCGCCCTCGCGCGAGCGGGGTGGCAACCGCATCTTTCACTGGATGCAGCTGCTGAACCTCGGGTACCACGTGCCTGCGGTCGTCAACACGGACGCGCACTACAACTGGCACGGCTCGGGATGGCTTCGCAACTACATCGCCAGTTCGACCGACGATCCGGCCAAAGTCGTGACTCAGGATATGGTCGATACGATCCAGGCCGGGCACATGGTCATGACCACCGCGCCGTTCCTCGAAGTCCAGTTGCGGGCGGACGTCGATGGCCAACCGCGCAAGTTTATCTCAGGCGACCACGTCGCTCTGGGCAAAGCACCGGCCAAGTTGTGGATTCGGGTGCAATGCGCCAACTGGTACGACATCAATCGCGTCCAGGTATTTCTCAATGGCAGACCGGCTGAGTCGCTGAACTTCACACGCGGCACGCATCCGAAGATGTTCCTCAGCGGGACCGTGCGCTACGAAGCCGAAGTCGAGCTACCGAAACTGCAGGAGGATACGCACGTCATTGTGGCGGCCATCGGCGAAGATCTAAAACTGGGAGACGTCATGGGCAGCGATCGCGGCGATCTGCCGCCAGTCGCCGTGGCCAATCCCATTTACGTCGATGTCGACGGGGGTAAATTCAAACCCAATGGCGACAACCTAGGAGTGCCTTTCATGCTGCCCGAGGGGGCAGCGGTCCCTGCCGCCGGTCGCCAACTCGACAAATAGAATTTTTACCAATGCACAGCGAGTTCCCCGAGGCCGTTCTGTCCGCCATTCCTCATCGACCTCCGATGCTGTTGGTCGATGAGATCATCGAGCAAGGCCCCGAAAGGATCGTGTGCCGCAAGACGTTTCGCTCCGACGAATATTTTATGCAAGGTCACTTCCCAGGCTTTCCGCTGGTCCCCGGCGTGATTCTGTGCGAGTGCGCTTTGCAAGCCGGGGCGATCTTGCTGGCCGGCAAAATGTCCGACGGTTCGAGCGTGCCGGTCGCCACGCGGCTGGATAACGTCAAGTTCAAACAGATGGTCCGGCCGGGCGATACGATCCAGATCGAGGCCCTGCTGACCGAATCGGTTTCGGCCGCATTTTTTATGAGCGGCAAGATCACCTGCAACGGCAAGCTGGCGGCTCGGCTGGACTTTGCCTGCACCGTGGCCAAGCCTCCGACCGACGCCTGATTCTTTCAGCGCGTTTCGACTAACAGTCACAGAAAGAGATCGGTATATGGATTTCCTGCAACTGGCAGGCAAGCGCGTCCTGGTCTTCGGCGTCGCCAATCGCAAGAGCGTCGCTTACCGCATCGGACAAGTGCTGACCGAGGTCGGGGCTGAGGTCGTCTACGTCGTGCGGAGCCGAGAGCGACAGGCGCAAATGGCCAAGCTGCTCGGCGCGGCGCCGGTGTACGTGTGCGATGTCGAACGCCAAAGCGAGATCGACGAACTGGCGCGCCGCTTGGCCGATGATTTTCAAGGCTTTCATGGGCTGGTGCATTCGATCGCCTTTGCCAGCTACGCCGACGGCATCAAGCCCTTCCACGAAACGGGCCGCCAGGAGTTCCTGCAAGCGATCGATATCTCGTGCTACTCGTTGATCGCGCTGTCCAATGCGCTCAAGACGCAGCTAGCCAAGGATGCCAGCGTCGTAACGATCAGCATCTCGACGACTCGCATGGCCAGCGAATCGTATGGTTACATGGCGCCGGTCAAAGCGGCGCTCGATTCCTCCTTAGCCTTCCTCACCAAGTCCTTCAGCCGCTTTTCGCACGTTCGTTTCAACGCCGTCGCCGCGGGCTTGCTCAAGACGAGCGCATCGGCAGGCATCCCCGGCTACGTCGATTCGTACCTTTACGCCGAGAAGGTCATTCCTCGGCACCAGGCCTTGCAGTCGGACGAAGTCGCCAACGTAGCCGCGTTCTTGCTCAGCCCGCGTTCCTCGGGCATTACCGCCCAGTCGATCGTCGTCGACGCCGGCATGTCCATCAACTACTTCGACCAAGCCATCGTCACCCAAGTAGCCTCCGCCCCCTAGTAGGACAGGCCTCCGGCCTGTCACCAAACTCCCGCCACCGATCCCAAATCCAAAATGCGGCTGGCCAGCCCAGAGGTTATCCAGCTTTGACAGGCCAGAGGCCTGTCCTACTTTCAGGCCTCCGGCCTGTCATCCGATTCAGTAGGACAGGCCTCCGGCCTGTCACCAACTCCCCACCACGGATTCCAAACCCAAAACGCGGCTGGCCAGCCCAGTTGGGTTTCATCACTGACAGCCCAGAGGGCTGTCCTACTCTGATCGCCCAGAACACATGTGACAGCCCAGAGGGCTGTCCTACTTGTAGGTCACGCAATCGTTAAGGTTTGACACTTCTGTTTCAGCTGGAAAGCTCGGGCGGCCGATATCGATGATGGGAAAATCGAGCCTGAGCTAAGGAAAGCTGAAATCGTGCGTGCAATGCAAGCAAAACTATTGGGCTGCGGCTATTGGTTGGCCGTGGGATGGCTACTGGCCAGCGGGATCGCTGGAGCCGACGAGCCGGCGAGCAACGGCAGCGTGGAAATTCCGCTGGCGGCCGTCAAGCCACACTGTTCGCCACCGGTGGTGACCGCCTTGGCCGCCAGCCGCGATGGCCGCTATCTGGCGGCTGCCGGCGACGACCATATCATTCGACTGCTCGAAGTCGACAGCCAGCGAGTGCTGGGCGAATTCGGTGGACATACCGATTGGATTCAAACGCTGGTCTTCTCAGCCGACTCGCGGCAGCTCTTCTCCAGCGGCAACGACGGTCGCATTTTGCGATGGCAATCTGGCCAGGCGAACGGTCCGGAAGAACTGTTCCGGGTGTCCTACGCGGTGCGCTGTCTGTCGCTATCGACCGAAAAACAGCTACTGGCCGTAGGCGGCTTCGGTGAGGAAGTGGGGATTTGGGACCTCAGCGCAGGCAAATGGCACCTAAAATTCTCGTGTTCCTGTGGCGACCAACGTTGTGTAAGGTTTAGCCCGGCGGGCGACAAGTTGCTTTGCGGAGGTCGCGACGGGAACTTGCGGGTATGGGATACGACGACTGGTCAAGAGTTGGCGCATGTGCCGCTGCACAACCAGCGCGTGCACACGGCGGCCTTCTCGGCAGACGGCAACGTCGTTACCAGCGTCGGGGAGGATCGTCACCTTATCCGTTACGATTTACCGACCCGGCAAGTCGTTTTGGACCGCGAATTTAAGGGAGCCAAGCTGCGATCGTTATGTCTTATCAATGATTATTTGATTGCTGCGGCAGGAGCCGATAACGCGATTCACATCTTTGATGTCTTAGCCGATGAAGAATTGGGCAAGCTGACTGGGCACAGCGGATCGGTTGCGGTCATGTGCAGTTGCGCAGACATGCTTGCGTCGGGCTCGTTCGATACGACGGTCCGATTATGGAAACTAGAACCCTCTTTGATGCATGTGCGCGGAGTTACCAAACCGGTCAGCGTCGCGCCGCTCGAAGTGGATCGGAATATGGAAATTCGCTAAGGTGCTCCGCGATCGCTCTTCGTACGAGTGGTCGTCCGAGACGCGGTGCATGGAGGTGCAGGTGGTTTTCAGCCAACAGATTCGCCGTTTTTCCCAGTGGCTGCGCAGCGACGTGGCCGCTGAGGCAAAGTCTGCCCGGACGAGCGCATCGGTCTCGCTACCTGCGACCGCACGCAGTGCATTTCGTTCACCAGCCGCGCGCAAACGCTCGCGCTCGATCACGCTGGAGGCTATGGAGCCCCGGCTGCTAATGACGGCCGATCCGATCTGGGTGGGCGGCGTGTACGTCGAGGACGATTCGGGTACCGACCAGCACGGCGATTCGTTCTATATCACCTTCGAAGGTGGAGCGCCGGGAACGCAACTGACGCGGCTGGTCATCGACGGCGATTTGAATACGCCTGGCTTCGGGCTGGGCGACCTGTTCTTCGACACCGTCGAAGGCGGGCTGGGCGCGGACCACGCCTCGGGCTTCAAAATCACCAAGTTGACGACGGCCAATCCGAACGCGACAGTCAACGTCACGGTCGCCGACGGCTCGACCAAGCTGATCCTCGACTTCACCAATTTCCAGGCCGGCGACACGCTGGTCTTCCAGATCGACGTCGACGAAGTCCAGTTCTACGATCCGGCCGAAACCGATCTGGAAG
>JBQCJB010000894.1:0-2035 GCA_051953155.1 Aureliella sp.
CCGTCCCGACGATCGGCGGCAATATCTCATCGGGCAATGATATTCTCCTGCAGGGAGCGTGGGATCAGAAAGGCGGGCCGCATGTCTGGAATTGGCAACAGCCGATTCCGCTGTCCGCTCGCAACGACGTGCTGGTTTTTCAATCCGAACCGCTGGCCGAAGATATGGAAGTGACCGGCGAGCTGCAGGTCGATTTGTGGGTCTCCTCCAGCGCGCTGGACACCGACTTTACGGCCAAGCTGATCGACGTCTATCCGCCCAGCCCGGACAATCCTGGCGGTTTCGATTTGAACATCGGTGACGGGATTATGCGGACACGCTTCCGAGAGTCGCTGGCGCAAGAGAAGTTACTGCCGCCAGGCGAAAAGGCGCAGCTGACCATTCGGCTCTACCCGACCTCGAACGTGTTCAAGAAAGGGCATCGCATCCGCGTCGACATTTCGAGCAGCAATTTTCCGCGGTTCGACGTCAACCCGAATACCGGCGAACCGCTCAGCCAAAACCGTCGGCATCAGGTAGCTGTCAACACGGTTTTTCATCATCGCGATTGCCCGTCGCGCATCATTTTGCCGATCGTCCCCAGCCGCTAGGTGGCAGCCGCGTCAATACGGCACTGCGCGAAGCCAATAGGGCTCAAGGATACAGGACAGTCGAGACGACTGTCCTACTTGGGCGCTTCGTAAAGAGCGAGCCGGGGCCGCAGCGCCCGACAGGTTTCGAATTCGCACCGAAACTGACAGGCTCGGGGAGACAGAAGCTCGGGGATACAGGACAGTCGAGACGACTGTCCTACTTGGGTTGACGCACAATTCCCATGGTGTAAAATCGCCGTGGTGTTGAGAACGAGTCTCAATATCAGCGGTGGTTTGGGGTTGGAAAGCTGAGTTTTCTAAGGGGCGGGTGCGAAAATGGCGCGAATTCGAGGCCGGGGGGCGTTTACTTTGGTCGACCTGCTGGTGGTGATCGCCATCATCGGCATCCTGGTCGGGCTGCTGCTGCCGGCCGTCCAGGCGGCCCGCGAAGCGGCGCGACGCATGCAATGCTCCAACAACGTCCGGCAACTCGTCCTGGCCACCCACAACTACCTGGGAGCCCACCGCTCGATCCCACCGGCCGTCTGCATGGCACCGGTCGGCGGCGGCTTCTGGTCGGCTCAGGCCCGCATCCTGCCGTTCCTCGAGCAAGCCAACCTGCAGAACCTAATCGACTTCCGCTTCAACTACGGCGACCTGGTCAACGCTCCGCAGCATGCGGCCGTCACGGCCATGAAGATCCCGACCTACGTCTGCCCCTCGGAAATCAAAGCCATCCCGCGCGTCTCGACGACGCTTAGCCACTTCCCGATCAACTACGCCATCAATTACGGAACGTGGCTCGTCTACAACGCCCCCAACCGGCAAACCGGCGACGGGGCCTTCGTCGTCAATGCGCGACTGACCGACGGTTCGTACACTGACGGCATGAGCAACACGCTGGCCTTCAGCGAGGTCAAGGCGTATCAGGCCAAGCTCTCCGGCAGCAACACGCCTGGCGCTTTGGGAGCGCCCATTCCGAACTCGGCCGGGGAAGTCGTGGCGTACGGAGGCAACTTCGGATCGACGGGCCACACCGAATGGGTCGACGGCAAAGTCCACGAAACAGGCTTCACCGCAGTCATGCCTCCGAACGCTCGCGTTCCTTTTACGAACGCCGGCACGTTAGAGGATGTCGACTTTATTTCTCGGCCCGAGAACATGGCGGCCACGTCTCCGACTTACGCGGCCGTGACTTCCCGCAGCTACCACAATGGCATCGTCGAAGCGGCCATGATGGACGGTTCGGTACAAGCTATTTCCAACACGATCGACCTGGTCGTGTGGCGAGCCATGGCCACCCGCAGCGGCAACGAAGCGGTCCAACAGCCAGACTAACCAAATATTCTTATAATTTTGGTGAATTGGCGAAACAGCTCTGATAGAATCCGCTCCTGCGTAGACGTGGTTCCTCGCGAATAAGATCTCTTCGTTCGCATCTGGCAGGAGCGGAAAATCGTGAA
>JBQCJB010000895.1:0-2765 GCA_051953155.1 Aureliella sp.
AGTGGCTGGAAAGGATCGAGTTTACTTTGCGACGATCGGAGCCCAGGTTTACGCAGTCGAGCCCGCGGGCGAAGTCGCCTGGACATGGGACTTTGTCAAGGAAGTTATCGGGTTCGAAGGCAATCGCTGGAAGGGTGAAGACTGGTTGAAGCTGCGACCCGACCGCGTCACATGGCGCGACCACTTCGTCTGCTCGCGCGAGTTGTGCTTGCTGGACAAGACGCTGGTCGTTCCGGCGGGCGGTCGCACCGTTTTTCTCCGCGACGCCGGAAAAACGGCCGAGCTGCGCGTCGCGGGCGAGATCCCAGCGTATGACGGCAAGGAATTTCCCGCTACGTTCGGCCAGAGCGCCGACGCCGATGGCAACGTTTATGTGCAGTGGCACCGCCGCGACAACGCGGGCCGCGTCGAGATTCTCAAGCTTAATGGCGACAAGGTCGAAACCAGCTTCGTCCCCGGAACGCAGACTGCCATTCACCTGCCGGGCCTGCTTAGTTTCGCAGCAGTCAGCATCCGCGGTAAGGACGTGTATCGCGTGCGTCCCGAGCAAGGGCTGGGCCTGTGCCGCCACAACCTCGAGCGTGAGCAACCCGATGTGCTGTGCGAGGCTCCATCGATCTGCGCCCCGGTGCTGACCGAGGATCGCGCGATCTATGGTGGGCTAGATGGGCGGCTGTATGTCGTGCCTTTGGCCGGCGGCGAACATCAAACGCTGCCGACGGCCTTCGCGTCGCCGATCACCGCTTCGGTGGCAGTCGCCGATGGTCGCATATTCGCTGGCTGCGAAGACGGTTACTTGTATGTCTACGGCCAGGACGGCCAGGCTCCGCTGCCGACGCGGGACCTGTCGATCCACAAGATCCGCAGCCCTCTTGCCGGTCCCTTGGCCGACGCCAAGTACGACTGGTACACCAACTACGGTGACTTTGGATCGACCAATGCCAACGACCAAGGCCTCAGGCCACCGCTGCGGATGCGCTGGGCGCGGCGGCTAGAGGGAACGGTCAAGCACCTGCCGGTCTGCGGCGGCGGCCGGCTGTACACGCATACGGCCGAGGGACAAGTCATCGCTTGCGAACAAGACACCGGACGCATTCTTTGGCGGCGGCATTGGCCCGATGTCTATTTGTCCTTCACTTCTCCACTGTACGTCAGCGGCAAGTTGTTGGTCCCGCAGGCCGGCATAAAGCAATCGCGCATGCGCTGCCTGGACGCCGCCACCGGCGCGTTGCTCTGGGAAGCTCCCTTTACTGGGTCGCCGAGTTGGAGCCGCCAGTTCCCGCCGGTCGTGACCAAGAACATCGCCATTTACGCATCAGGCTCCGGCCAGTATGCGGCTCAAGGCACAGAAAAGCCCTTCACCTTCAAAGGCACTCCCGAGGCCAGCGGCGACGGCCGCGAGGTCATGAGCTGGATTTATTCCAACGACAATCCCTACTACCCGCGCGACAACCGGCCATTGCTTTGGGCCTGGGACCTGGACACCGGCAAGCTCGTCTGGCAGAAGGATTTCTCGGAGTTCGGGCGCGGCGGCAATGACTGCGGCATCTGCTTGATGGATGGCCGGCTGATTTACTCGACCTTCTTCGGCTACTCGGCCAGCTATCGAGCGCGGCGCGGCCTGCCGGAAGCGAACAACGGTTTGACCGCCTGCCTCGATCCAGAGAGCGGTGACGTGATCTGGCAGACCACCGATTATTACGTCACTGCCAAGTGCACACTCAGCGGCCGCGATGGCCGGTTGTACATCGGTGGAAACAACCGCCCCAACGAATCGACCGAAAGTCGCTTTGTGTGGTGCCTGGATGCCAAAGACGGTTCGTTGGTCTGGAAGTCGGAGCCGATCACGTCGGCGCTGAACGTCGTCAGCGTCGGACAGAAATACATTTTTTCCAACGCCCTGCGCGGGCGGGGGAACGTTTTCGATCGCGACACCGGCAAGGTCGTCGGTGGTGTCGACCACAACTACGCGTGCTGCCGCTTCACTCTCTCGGAGCCTTACATCCTGGGAGCGAACATGGACATGATCGACCTGTCCCAGGACAGCAAACTGGTATCGACCGGTCCGGCCATCGATTCGCGAGAATGCCTCGGGGCAGTCGTGTCCAACGGCCGCATTTTCTACACATCGCAGGCCAGCGGTTTCATCGTCTCGCAAACCTATGGCGAAGAGGCCGCCCACGTGCCGGCGGTCTGGGAGCGATAAACTTGGTCGGGTGGCACCGATCGCCAGCGGCGACTTCGGGTCGGTGCCTACCGCTGACTTTGGCGTTCTTGGATCTTCTCGATAGCTCGTTTGGCGGCCATTCGCGTCATCTGACTTCGGGAGCTGACCAGTTGCTCGAGCACCGGTAGCGACTGCTGGGTTCCAATCCGTTCGAGCACTTCTGCGCAGGCTTTGTGATCGAAGGTATCTTTCGATTTCCGCAGCTTGGCTAGCACGGCATCTTCAGCAGGCGGACCGATTGCCGCCAGCGCGTCTCTGGCTTTGCCTTGCCAGCCAGGGGTGCGGAGGTTGTCGATAAACAGGGGGGCCAAGCTCGGATCCTTCAGCTTTGCCAACGCTGTCATGATAGGGTCGAGATTGGAGTGTGCGAACGTCGGATCCGCGCGCAGCTGCAGCAGTTCGGCTTTGACGCTGGCGTCGCTCCAATGGCAAAAGGCAGCCAATGCAGCCTCCTTGCTCGCAGTCCCGCCCGTAGGCACACCGCCAGTGCGGACGTTTCCTTCGCGCAGATACAGCCGGATCCGCGACAGCACCTCAG
>JBQCJB010000896.1:0-2894 GCA_051953155.1 Aureliella sp.
TAGGGCTGGGCGGCCCGGTTTGCAGCATGATGTGCTCGTCATCCGGACTGAGCGACGAATATTCCGACTGCTTGAATTCGAAGGTGGCTCCCTTGAGCAAATGTTCGGTTCGCCCGCTCTGGCGGTGCAGCGCGTCGACGCGGCCTTCAAACACTTCGACTACCGCGTCGCTTGCCGAACCGACCGACACACCGAACTCGGGGCGAAGTTGGTCGCTGGCCGACTGCGACTGGCCGAAGGGCTGGCGACGATCGAATTCATCAACGGCGTCCAAGTGCGTCTGGAAGGGCCGGCCGATCTGGAGCTGGTCTCGCCTATGCGCTGCATCGTCAAGTCGGGACAACTGCTGGCGCACGTTCCCCCGGCCGGCAAGGGCTTCGTCGTCGAGACGCCGACCTCCGTGCTTACCGATTTCGGGACCGAGTTCGGCGTGTCGGTCGGTTCGGCGAGCGACGCGGTCGTGGAAGTCTTTGAAGGCCGCGTCGACGCGCTGCACCGCCAGAGCGGGCGAACCGAACATCTGCTCAAGGGAGCCACCTTCGAATTCAAGCAGTCGGAATATTCGTCGCTCAGTCCGGATGACGAGCACATCATGCTGCAAACCGGGCCGCCCAGCCCTACCGGCGATTGGGTGCGCATCAGCACAGCCCAAGGCCGCGGCGGCGATGCGTTCGTGCAAGCGATGCCGATTCCGGCCGACCGACGCAGCGAGGCGCTGCTGCTGGTCAAGCAGCCGATCGCCGAGATGCCCGAATGGGAACGGCGGGCTTACATGGCCTTTGATCTCAGTAACGTCTCGCGAACCCGCATCCAAGCGGCCGAACTGACGCTGACCTTTGAACCGTCGGGCTTCGGGTTTGCTTCGCTTGTTCCCGATGCGACTTTTGAAGTTTACGGTGTGACCGACGAGACGCTCGACGACTGGCGTGAGGACACGCTCGCTTGGGACAACGCGCCGGCCGGCAATGGCGTCGGCAAGCCGCTCGACGGTCGTCGCTGCAGGCTCCTGGGATCGTTTGTGCTGCCGCAGGGGGAACAATCCTGCACCCGGCAGCTTCGCGGACCGGAATTGGTCGATTTTCTCAATGCGGACACCAACCGCCTCGTAACGCTGATCGTCCTTCGCAAGACGCGCGGCACGGGGCGGAGCGATCTTGTTCATGGAATTGTCAGCCGTCGACATCCGTCGCTCAGCCCGCCCACCCTCCGGTTGAATCTGGGCAGCCCTTGATCGCATCAAGCCGGCCCGGGATCGAATTGCCTTTTTCAAAAATGTCTTTGTGGAGATTGAAGATGAAGTCGACGCGCAAGGGGTTTACGTTAGTCGAGCTGCTGGTGGTCATCGCCATCATCGGGATTCTTGTCGGACTGCTTCTGCCCGCCGTCCAGGCCGCTCGCGAAGCCGCTCGTCGCATGCAGTGTTCGAACAACCTCAAGCAACTGGGGTTGGCGATCCACAACTATCACGACACGCACAAGGTCTTTCCGCCGGCGATCGTCGGCAGCGGTCAAATCACGAACAACCCGAACTTGATCAAGTACGTGCTGAACACCACCGGCTGGACGCTGCTACTGCCACAGTTGGAACAAACCGGCGCGTATAACACGTACAACTTCAACGTGTGCTCCAGCAGCGCCCGCAACGCATCGGTTACCGCGCCCCTGATGGGAGCCGATACGACCAATGCCGCGATCTACGGTGCCCGCTACTCGTTCCTGGAATGCCCCTCGCATGCCGATGCGGGCGAAGTCTTCAATAACCAACCCGGGACTCAAGACCTTTACAGCATGCGCAACGCGCGGCGCACCAGTTACCTCTTCTCCGCCGGCCAAATGACCGAAAACAACTCGGTCTATTCGAACTTGCTGCCGCGGCGCTTGCGCGGACTCGGGGCCTTCGGCATGGACGGATCGGCCAAGATCGACGACATCATCGACGGCACAAGTAACGTGATGGCGATCGGCGAATCGGTCGGCGGCAAACGCAAGGTCGACCCGAAATGGGGCCCCTGGGGTTTGACCGGTACCCGCACCTGCTGCACCGGTACAGTCAAAGCCGACACGGCCGACGATGCCCCAGTGGGCAAGCCGTTCGTGCTCAATCCCGTGCTCCAGCGCGACTACCACATCAACTCGGCTTACAACAACGATGCCCAACGTCGTCATTTCGCCTGGACTTTCAGCAGCCAACATACCGGCGGTGCCCAGTTCGCCTCGTGCGATGGCTCGGTGAAGTTCATCAGCGAGACGATCGACTTCTTGATCCTGGCCCGCTACGCGTACGTCGCGGACAAAGAACCGTTGCCGTCGATGGAAAACTAATTTCCTGATCGGGCACGGTGCGCTGGTTCTTCGCTCTGCGAACGGCCGCCGGTCCGTACATGCCAACGCCGGAGGTAACGCCGGGCGCGTCCGACATTGCGTCGCCGCGCGGCCTTCCGGAACGCCTCGGCGCGCCACCATGCGCCGCTGTCCGCCGTCTTCCGATCGCGATTGTCTTCGGTATTCAAAAATCAATAGTTATCTAAGGTTTCAAAATGCTGCGTTTTTCGAGTGTTTGGGTGGCGTCGACAGCACTTTTGGTTTTGGGAGCAGCGGGTTGCGGCCCAGCGACGCGCCAGGAAGTGCCTACGGTCGCCGTATCAGGGAACGTCACGTTGGATGGAAAGCCATTGTCCGACGCCGAAATCAATTTCGTCGGCGCGGCCTACGCCGGCATCGCCAAAACCGACAGCTCGGGCAACTACCAACTCAAGGCCCAGCCGGGCGAGAACAAGATTTACTTCAACAAATTCGAAGGTGCAGTAGATCCCACCATGCTCGGCGGAGATACGGCGGCGGGACTCAAGGCCGGACCCAAGCAATTGATACCCAAGCAGTATGCCTCGGCCGAA
>JBQCJB010000897.1:0-7108 GCA_051953155.1 Aureliella sp.
GAGCCGCGCGGTCGATGCGGCCGCTCACGCGTACGATGCAGCACAACTGATCGTGTACGAATCGTACCAAACGGCCACAGCCAACTTGTCGACGCCGCAAGCCAGCCCATTGGTGCTCGCTCCAGCCACGCTGCCGTATCACTGGCTGCTCGCGCGCTCCTGCGACCGAAGCGCGTGGCGGCCGTTACCACTGCCCGGCAGCGATATGTCCAACCTAAATGTCATGCTCCAAAGCGGTTGGAATCAGCAGCGGCGCTTGGACGAGCGCGCGGAGATGCTGGTGGAATTAGTTCCGCCTTCAGGTCAAGCCTCACAAGGGCCTGGTCTGCGATTGGCCGCAATGCCTAAACCGGGGAAGTCCCTGCCGGGCGGTTACGAAGGTGCGTCGATCCGCGTTCGCAGCGCTCCGTCGCAGCCGACGCGCGGAGAGCTGGTGCGCATTTCGGCGCGAGCGATCGTGCGGCGGCCTCCGAGCGAGCCGGGAGCAGGCCTGTTGGTTTACGACAACAAGGGTGGCCCCGCGCTGGGACAACTGATACGCGGTGGGGCCGGAGAGGTCGTGCCCGTCGAGCTCTACCGCTTCGTGACCGACGATACCCCGTTCTGCGTCCTGACCGAACTCCGCGGAGCCTGCGATATCGTCCTGGAAGGCCTAAGCCTCAGCGCCATCCAGCCGGCGGTGAATCAAGCCACTTATCCGACCACGTACGAAATACCCAACAGTCAGCGATGAACGCAGTTCAGCTGCGGAGCCATGGTGGCATTTGGCCGGCAGGCGGAAGCTCGATCGGGCGCAGGCGCTCGATCGCATCGATCGCCATTAGCTGCTCGAGGGCCTTCTGCGGCGGTTGGCTGTCGAGATTCAAGACGCCAATCGCTTGTCCGCCGGGCTGCTCTCCCGCCCGGCCGACCGCCATCTGCGCGATGTTGATCTGGTGCTGGCCGAAAACGGTCCCAACGCGGCCGATGATGCCCGGAACGTCCGAATGTGTGAAGAACAGCAGATTGCCGTCCAAATATGCTTCCAAACGGTAGTCGTCCAGGAGCACCAACCTTGGCATGTTGTGGCCAAACAAAGTGCCACCAGCTTTGACCGATACGCCGCCGCCATGGACTTCGGCGGTGATCGACGAGCTGAACGCACCCATCTCGCGACTGCGATGGTCGGTCAGTTCGATTCCGCGCTCGCGCAGGAGCAGTTCGGCGTTAACGATGTTGGCGTCTTCGACTAGGGCCCGCTCGAGCAGCCCAGCGCAAAAAGCGGCCGTGAGCAACTTGGTATCTCGATCAGCCACCTCGCCGCGGTAATTCAAATTGCATGAAGAGATCGCGCCCCCGTGCCACTGATTCAGCAGCAGACCCAGCCGATAGGCAACGTCGAGATAGCCGCGGAGCGATTCGAGCGTCTTGGGATCGAGCGAGCCGGCGTTGACCGCGTGGCGAATCTCGCCCGTCTTGAAAAAGTTGATGAGCAAGTGAATGCCTTCGATGGCAACCTGCGTCTGCGCCTCTTCGGTGCTCGCACCGAGGTGCGGTGTGCAGACGACGCCAGGCATTCCGAAGAGCGGACTGTTCGTGCAGGGTTCCTCTTCAAAAACATCGAGGGCGACGCCGGCAATATTGCCGCTGCTCAAACCTGCCTCGAGTGCCGCTTCGTCGTAGATGCCGCCGCGAGCACAATTGATCAGCCGCACGCCCGGCTTGAGCAAGTCGAGCTCCTTCATGCCGATCAGGTGTTTGGTTTCGGCGGTCAGCGGAGTGTGGACGGTCAAATAGTCGATCTTCGGAAACAGCTGCGGGATCGTGTCGACGCGCTCGATTCCCAGCTTGTTGGCTTGTTCGTCGGTCAAGAATGGATCGTAGGCGATCACGCGCATGCGAAACGCCAGGGCGCGCAGCGCGACCTCGCGGCCGATGCGTCCCAGACCGACGATGCCGAGCGTTTTGTCGGCCAGCTGCGTGCCCATGTAGGATTTGCGGTCCCACTTGCCATTGATCAGGCTCTGATATGCCGGAGCAATGCTGCGGGAAAGAGCCAGCATCAGGGCGAATGCGTGCTCAGCCGTCGAGAGCGTGTTGCCGGCCGGCGTGTTCATGACGACGATACCGAGCCGCGTGGCCGCATCTTTGTCGATGTTATCAGTGCCGACACCTGCCCGAACGATCGCCCGCAAGCGGCGATTGCCCTCGAGCGATTCCGCTGTGATCTTGACGCCGCTGCGCACGATTGCCCCATCGACTTCGCTGAGAAACTGCTTCAGCTCGGCCCCTTTCAGACCGTGCCGCTCTTCATATTCGAAGTCCTTTTCGGCGTTGAGCAGTTGGATGCCTTCGTCAGCGATCGGATCAAGGACAGCAATGCGGAATTTGGCCATGGGACGACAGAGTGCTTTCTAATGCGGCGATGCGGTTTTGATGAACAGTCGGAGCGGCGATCAAGAGCTGGTAATGGTTGGATACTAACCGTGTTGTTTGGCGAATTCTTCCATCGTCTCAGCCAGCAAGGCCACGCCTTCGATGGGCATCGCGTTGTAGATGCTGGCGCGGATGCCGCCCACACTGCGATGGCCTTTCAGGCTGTGCAGGCCTCGCTGCTTGGCGGACGCAAGGAAGGCCTTTTCCAACTCCGGCGATGGGAAGCGGAAGGTGACGTTCATCAGCGAACGCGAGTCCGGCTGAGCGTGACCGATGAACAGTTCGGGGTATTCGTCGAGTTTCGAATACAGCAAGCGCGCCTTCTTGCGATTTAAGTTGAGCATCTCGCCCAGCCCGCCGATGGTCTCTTCCAGCCACTGGCCCACCAGCCCCAGCACGTAGATGGCGAACGTCGGCGGCGTGTTCCACATCGAACCTTCTTTCGCGTGGTTGCGATAATTCAAATAGCCCGGCAAATTGTCCGCGCCACGCTCGAGCAATTCTTTGCGAATGACGACGACGGTGACGCCGGCCGGTCCTGCATTCTTCTGGGCACAAGCATAGATCAAGCTATACCGGTCGAGGTTCAGCTGCCGGCAAAGGAAGTCGCTGCTGGCATCGCATACCAAGGGAGCACCACTGGCGTGGATGTCATCGAGGAACTGAACGCCTTGGATCGTTTCATTGCTGGTGATGTGCACGTAGGCCGCGTTTGGCGAAATCTTCAGTTCGCCGGGCTCCGGGAGGCGATCGTAGTTGGTCGCTTTGGCGTCGAAAATGACTTCGACGGCCCCTTCTTTGCGAGCTTCCTCTGCGGCGTATTTACCCCAAGAACCAGTCAGAACGTACTGAGCCGGATTGGGTTGGCCGCGGAGCAGATTCATGGCCGTCATCGAGAACTGGAGTCGCGCGCCGCCTTGCAGGAACAAAACTTCGAATTCTTCGCCGATCCCGAGCAATCGTCGAAGCCGAGCCTGGGCCTGGTTTTGGATCGCGATGAATTCTTCGCTGCGGTGCGAGATTTCCAGTATCGAAGCGCCGGCACCGGGCAGGCAGAGCATTTCTTCCTGGACCTGCTGGAGCACGGGCAGTGGCAGAACCGCCGGTCCGGGGGAAAAATTGTAGATGCGTTCTGCGGTCACTTGGGCCGACATGGCAAAGTTTCCTTCGAGGTGTTTTTCTGCGATCAGCCGGACAGCGCGGGGCTGCAAACCACAGCCGCCGGCACGGGTTGCCAAGCTGGTCAAAGACGACCATTTTAAGAAGAGCTGCCATTTTATGGAGCTTCCGCCTTTTGCGAAAGAACGGTATGGACCCTCTCGTTATCGCTCTGCTGTGCTTTACCATAGCCGCCGCACTGGCTGTGGCCGATTTGTTCGTGCCCAGTGGCGGAGTTCTGGCGTTGTCGAGTCTGCTGGCGGCAATCGTCAGCGTGTTCTTCGGATTCCGAAGCAGCTCGACCGCCGGCACGATGCTTTTGGTCGTCATGCTGGTCGCGATCCCTGTATTCCTGGCCGTCGCCCTACGAATTTGGCCGCATACGCCGCTGGGACGGCGCATAATCCTGCGCACGCCCGAACCGGTCGCGGCGCCGCAGGCAGCCGCCATCGACCCGTTGCTTGTACTGGTCGGCCAAGTCGGCGTCGCGCAGAATTCGCTCCTGCCCAGCGGTCATGTGCGAATTAACCACCGCAATTACAACGCATTGTGCGAAAGCGGGGTCATCGAGGCCGGCCAAAGCGTGGAAGTGATCGCCGTGCGACAACGCAACTTGATCGTGGTCGCCACCACGCTGCCGGTGCGGCCGGGCGTAGGCGTCCCGGCGGAAACCAAGCCGCAAAAGCTGGGCGAAAGCTTGCTGGATCTACCGCCCGAGGACCTCGGGCTCGATTCGCTCGAAGGGTAACAGCCGCCTCGGCCGCTGTGCATGAAAGCAGCAGATTGATGAGCTTGCCCAGAAAATTGGCGAGCTTGCCCAGAAGAAGAAAGCGGTCCCCAGGCCAGCGAGGCCTGGGAACGCGTGGGCTTGGAGGGCAGCTATTCCGCAAGCGGAAGCTGCAGCGATCGCGAAATTAGTTGACGGTCTTTTCGACGTCTTTGATGATGCTGTCGACGTCGAGGTCCTTGGCGCTGGCGAAAGCGTGGTTCGCAGTCACCTTGCCGTCTTTGGCCACCAGGACGGTGACTTCTGCCTTGGAATTCAGGCCGTAGTCTTCGGGGCCGTTTTCAAATTCGTTGGGCACGACGAACGGGACGTTCGAGACCTTGGTCGTGGCGCAGAGCTTCTTGGCTGCTTCGGCGGCGCTGTCTTTGTTTTCACCCAGGTAGTTAACGAACGCGCGCAGTTGCTTGTCGCTGTTCTTGGCGAGTTCGGCGTCGAGCTTCTTGACGAAGGCAACTACCTTTTCGTCGGACGAGCGGGTGAAGACCATGACCTGCGGCCGAGCGCTGTTGCGGCAGCGGTAGCACAGTTGCTGGCCGATCTTGACGCCATCGCTTTCCGCGCCGGCCAACTTGGTCACGTCGAACGGGCCGACTTCTTCGCCGACCTTCAGACCGCTCTTGATGTCTGCAGCATTGGCAAAGCTCGTCAGGCCCACTAACGCTACGACCATAGCAAGGATCTTCAGCTTCATCGCATACTCCTACAAAATGGGGAAACACAAAACGGGGACGTGCCGCCCAGTCCTAAACCATCCTTACGCAAGCCAGGTTGCAGAAGTTTCCATCGCCGGAGCAAAATTTTCCTCCGTCAGTTGCGCTGGTGCGGGGCAGCGGCAGTCCTCCACAGGTGCGTATAATCTTAGACATGGCTACCCCGGATGGAAGAACCCAGGGCCGGTGCGCACGCCGGTTCCCGGTCACGCTCGGCCGATGCCGGAAAGCGCGCGACCGTCGGGGCTTGGATGCAATTATCGCTCAGTTTTCAGGGGATTTGCACTTCTCCGCCGCTCGCCCGCCGATTCCCAGATAGTAGAGGCAACCGGAATGCACCGTTTCGCAAGGTCATTAATTTTTTCCCTGATTGTCACCTGCGGCTGCCTGTTTCCCATTGCTATCGTGCTGACGGTCTCGGCTGACGATGCCCCCGCCCCAGCCAAAAGCACTCAGTCGACCTCCGCGCGATCGGCCGCTGCGGCGTCCGCTCTCGCAGGGTTTCGCGGTCCGATCGACGTCGCCCTGACCTCCGACGGTCGCATGTTGTTGGTTGTTAATCAACTGAGCCATTCCCTTTCGCTCGTCGACGTTCGATCGCGCGAGGTGATCGATGAAAAGTCGATCGGCCAGCGCCCGACCTCGCTGGCTTTGATCGATCAGCAGTCGGCTCTGGTCAGCTGCAACGGCGATGGCATCGTGCAACTGGTCCGCTTCGGCGCACAAGGTATCGAACTCGGAAAGAAATTTGAGGTCGGCTTTGAACCGCTGGGGCTGGCCGTCGATAGCCAGCGGCGGCGTGCCTACGTCGGCCTGGTCGCGTCCGCGGAAGTAGCCGAACTCGACCTGGAGCAATGTAAAATTGCGCGCCGGATAGCGGTCGGCTCTTGGCCTCGCTACCTGACTCTCTCCCCCGATGGTTCGCGCCTAGCTGTAGCAGCCAGTGGCGATGGCAAAGTGTTCGTGATCGACACCGCGGCCGGCGAAGTGCTGTACGACGAGCCGCTGAGCGGTTCGATCAATCTCGGTCACATGCAAGCCTCACGCGACGGCAAGTATGCTTACGTCCCTTGGATGATCTACCGCACCAATCCGATCAACGTTCGGAATATTCGCCTGGGCTGGGTCTTGGCCAGCCGCATTGCCCGAGTGCGCTTGGACGGTTCGGCGTATCGCGAGGCCATCTCGCTGGACGTTCCAGGGCTGGCCATCGCTGATCCGCACGGGCTGGCGATCGCGCCGAACGAACATCGTCTGGCCGTAACGGCCGCCGGAACGCACGAGCTGCTGGTCTACCGCTTGAACGACTTGCCGTTCGAGGGCGCCGGTGGTCCGGGGGATTTGATCGACCGCCGGCTGCTCGACGACAAAGATATGTTCTATCGCATCGAGCTGGGAGGGCGGCCGATGGGGATCGTCATCGCCGACGACAACCGCACAGCCTATATCGCCAACTATTTACAGGACGCTATTCAAGTCGTCGATATCGAGTCGCGCAAAGTGGGTGAGCCGATTCGGCTGGGCGCGATGCCCGAGCGAACGCTGGCCCACCAGGGCATGGAGGTTTTTTACGACGGTCGCCGCAGCCTCGACCAGTGGTACAGTTGCCACACGTGCCACTACAACGGCGGCATCAATTCACGAGCCATGGACACTGGCAATGACGGCAGCAACAACACGTTCAAAACCGTACTGCCGTTGGAACGCGTACACGAGACCCCGCCGTGGACCTGGCATGGCTGGCAGACCGACATTGAAAACGCGATGGTGCGGTCCTTCACCAACACCATGCAAGGCCCAGACATTCCGCCCGGCGATGTGCAGGCGATTCTCGAGTACTTGAAGACGCTCGATGTGCCGCCCAGTCCCTATCGATTGGCCGACGGTTCACTGAGCGAGGCGGCCGAGCGCGGTCGCCAGATTTTTCTCAGTGAAAAGGCAGGCTGCTCGCGCTGTCACCGTGGTCCGCTGTTGACCGATGGCGAAATTCATGACGTGGGCCTGGGTAGCGAAAAGGACAGGTACACCGGCTACAATA
>JBQCJB010000898.1:0-3963 GCA_051953155.1 Aureliella sp.
TGCTCGACGATCGCGTCGGCTTGTTCGGCGGTCAGTCCGCCCATCTCCATCAGTGCATCCGGCTCGATGACCGATAGATCATCGTATGACAAATAACCTTGCTCGACCAGCCTCTGAGCGAGATCCTCGTTCATTCCTTCCAATTGCATGTAGGCGGTCACCGCCCGGTCGATCTGCTCTTCGAGTTCCGACGAGGTCATGATCTCGATGTCCCAACCGACCAGCTTGCTGGCCAGGCGCACGTTTTGGCCGTACTTGCCAATCGCCTGCGAAAGGTGTTCCTCGCGGACCAGCACGATTGCTCGGCCGATCATGTCGCACAGCAGCACTTGTTCGACTTCGGCCGGTTGCAAGGCGCTGGGGATCAGGACCAGCGGATCGTCGCTCCAGCGGACGATGTCGATCCGCTCGCCGGCCAGTTCGCTGGTGATGTTTTTGATGCGGTTGCCGCGCACGCCCACGCAGGCTCCGACGCAGTCGACGCGCTGGTCGGAACTGCTGACGGCGACCTTGCTGCGGTGGCCCGGTTCGCGGCTGATCGCATTGATCTTGATGACCCCTTCGGCGATCTCGGGGATCTCCTGCTCGAACAGGCGCTGGACCAGCTGCGGACGCGTGCGGCTGAGGATCACCTTGACGCGATTGCCGGCCGCCTTGACTTCGAAGACGACGGCCCGGATGCGGTCGCCATTGTGGTACGTCTCGCCGGAGATCTGTTCGCTGCGCGGCAGGATCGCTTCCATGTTGCCGAGCTGGACGGTGGTCACGCCGCGGTCGCTCCGCTGGACGGTGCCGGAGACCATTTGCCCGACCTGGTCGTGGAATTCGTCCATGAGCGAATCCCGCTCGGCTTCCTTGACCTTCTGGATGATGACCTGCTTGGCCGTCTGGGCGCCGATGCGGCCGATCTCTTCCTCGTTCAGCTCGCGGCCATTGCACTCGGCATGCAGAGCGCCGCTTTGCCGATTGATCGACACGGCGATTTCGGATTCTTCGCCGAAGTGCTTTTTGACGGCCGTAACGTACGCAGCCTCGATTGCCGAGAACACGACCTCGCTATCGATGTTCTTTTCGCGATGGAGCGAGTCGACAATTCTGAGTAATTCAGATGGATTCATGCGTTGGGATATTTTTGTTGGACTTGCGGGTGGCGATGCCTACTGCCGGTATCCGTCAAACCGACAGCGAGCCACGCATGGTCAGACCACTGGGCTGCAATAGCCTTTTTCTCAATGCCTGAGACCTGTCAGTGCGCGAGACCTGCCAGCCAACGAAATATCGGTGGGGTACGGCCGAATGGCCCCACCCGGGGCGCGGGGGTGCTTCGGTAATCCGACAATCGTACTTTTCTCACCCAAAAGTGTCAACGCAACGTAACCATCAGCCGGAAAATAACTTGGCTACAAATAACTTGGCTACCTGGCAATCACCAGGCTGCTGGCTTGACCCTGGAGCGTGTAGGAGACGTGCGCAAATGCGTCGCCGGCTGGCTCGCCGCCTCGCGCCGCCCGCCAGGTGGCTTCCGACCGCTGCTGGCGCAAATTGCGAATCTCGACCAACGCGTCATGCTCCATGGCCAGCATGCTGAGGATCATTTCGATAGCCCCGGTTCCCGCGCCTAGATTGCCGAAGTAGCTCTTGGTCGCCATGACCGGTACGTCGGCGCCCAGACGCTGGAGCTGGTCAGCGATCGCGCTCGCTTCCGACGCGTCGGCGGTGGGGCACGATAAACCGTGAGCGTGCAGGTGCCAATCGCTGGGCAATTGCTCCTGGGCTTGATCGAGCGCCTTGCCCAGGGCGATACCGACGGCCATGCGGAGGAAGTCGCGTCCCTGGCGAGGTCCGACCATGGCGCTGCCGGCTCCGATCAGCTCGCCCCAAATCTTCGCCCCGCGCCCTTCGGCGTGAGCTCGCGATTCGAGCACGATTGCGCCGGCCCCTTCGCCCAGCACCATGCCGTCGCTGCTGCTATCGAACGGTCGCGACATCGTCGCCGGGTCATCCGCGTCGCGAGCCAAATCTTCGACCAGCACCGCATGCATGGTTCGCAGCGGATGGATCCGCGTGCCGGTGGCTCCGACCAACATCACGTCGGCTCGCCCCCGGCGGATGATGTCGGCCGCTTCGGCCACCGCTAGCGACATGCTGGCTTCGCGCACGGTCAATGAATTGTTCGGGCCGCGAAAATCGTTGTAGATCGCCACGTGGCTGTTGGGCATGTTGGGCAAGTACTTGAGCAACCACAGCGGATTGACCTTCGGCAGCCCATGCGTCGGCCAGCGCTCGATGTGGAACTCGCCCGACTCGTCGCGGCAGCTCGCAATGCCGTCGGAGTATTCTTCGGGACGCGTCAGAATATAGTCGCAACCAAAGAGGACACCTACGCGGTCCGGATCGTGCGAACCGACGGGCAGTCCGCTGTGGACCAGGGCTTTCTGCGAAGCCGCCACGCCCATCTCGATCTCGCGGCACATGACCTTCATGTTCTTCTTGATCGCCCGCTTGAGCGCCGCCTCCAGCGGGCCATAGTCCTCGATCGCCCCGGTGAAATCGCGCACTTCCGATCCGTGATGGATCGGCAGACTCGGAGCCGGTAGCGACGCCAGGGGACCGATGCCGCTGTTGCCGGCCTGGATGTTCTGCCAGAGTGTCTCCGGCTCGCAGCCCAATGGGCTGATCACGCCCAGTCCTGTAATAACAACGCGGTCGCTAGTGCTTATTGTCATGTGCCCGAACGATGTATCTGCGATCAAGGCCGGTTACGGCCCTAGTGGAATTCCTGCGGAAGTTCGCTGCGGCAGGATAGGTGGATTTTAACGCGTCAAGTGTCCCTGAGCGCGGCCCAACTGGCAACCCGGCAGCGCTCGAATTGCCATTGTGTTCCCCGCCCGGCGGATCCGTCGGACGGGCTAGTAACGCCCGCGACTGATGGGATTGGCCGACGGCGCCGCCGCCGTGGCTGGCGCGGCGGTGGCCGTCGAATTACGACTGGCGTCCCCCAGGTACTCGACTACCAACAGCGCGTCGGCTCGATCGCCCAACTGCGGCAACAGCCGATCCAGCCCGATCAGCGTCGACCCTTGGCCGAGCAGAGTATTATTGGCAGGCGCTTGCGGCGAGGCCACGACGCCGCAGCTGAGCAACAGCACCTCGTCGGTCGGCCAGCGGAAACGTTCGTGCAAACGCCAGGAAACCAACTGGGGAACCTGGATCTGACCGCTGTGCACCTGGCCGGTCGGCAGCGGCAGGTCGAGCGCCACGTTGGAAAACCGTTCGACTTGATCGATATGGCACTTGAGGACCAGATCGACGCTCTGCTTGTCCAGCGACAACAGCGGACTCATCTGCAAGCGATAGCCTTCCTGAATCTCGCCGGTGACCGGCAGGTATGGTGGCCAACTGCCGTCGGCCCGCTGGAATTCCCGCACGAAGTTGCGCGATCGCAGTTGCTCGAGCACCTGCGGCTGGCCGTTGTGCGTAGTGATCGTCACGCTGGCCAGTTCGCGGAAGTCGGTGCGGCCGCGGAGCATGGCCATCAGCAGCGCATTGTTCTCTTTGCTAGCCAGGTAGGCTTGGACCCCCGGCGACTGGGCCGGCACACTGCGCAGCAACGTATGCCCGCGCGTTCGCCAGTTTGGATTGCCGATCGAAATCAGCCGCAATCCAAACGACTGGGGGGTGGTCGTCCCGTTGACGAACCGTTCGTAGCTTTGCCGAACCAGCTGCTGCATCTGTTCGTTGTGATAGACGCGGAGCGTGTTGCGGTCGGCGTTGATAAAGCCAAACGGATCGGTGAACCAGGCGTCGGTCCCCGTGTCGCGCAAGATCCAGTCGACGACCGCCTGGTGCGGCCGGTCGATGGTCGTCAGTTCCTTGGTGTAAGGCCGCAGATCGTACGTTTCCCAGTACTGCCCTGCATCGTTGGGAAGCGTGGGCGGAGCGCCGCCACCGCGCTGTGGGCGG
>JBQCJB010000899.1:0-3201 GCA_051953155.1 Aureliella sp.
GGGAGGCGGCTGCCCAGGTCCGACTGGCTCAGCTTCCATCGTCCGCCCCCCAGTTCCTCGACCGTGACATCATAGTCAGCGTCACCAACAAACCGTGCGAACGCCTGGGTAGGTTGGCCGCCCATGTACAGCCAATTCTTAGGCAGCAAGGGGAGCCCAGAGAATACCATGGGCAGCCTGTTCATGGTCTGCACCCGCAAGGTGAGATCGTAGGGATTGAAATCGTACAATTTCTTCCCGTCGAATTCGCTGGTGTGGAGCAGTCCCTCCGAACCCATGGTCTCTCGAGCTGCCTTAAGCCTCGCGGCCTGCGCGTCAGCGGGCTGGTCCAAAATCCGCGATTCGAACTCGACCCACATTTTCTCGCCTCGAAACTGGAACTGGCCGGTCCTCTCGCTCTTCTTCGAAATGACCCACCTGCCCTTCATCGCCGCGGCAGGATATTTTTCGATCTTCGCCAGGCTCTTGACCATCGATGCCTTGACGCTTTCCGCGTCTTGCGCGGAAGCCATCCCGCAAAGGACAATCACTCCGACGAACAGACTCGCACCGACAGACCGTGAGACGCCCGAAACATGTTCCAGTCGCATGGCTTAAACCTCTGTAAATGTGGGAGCGGACCGGGCGCAAGTTGCTCCCGGTGGGTAGGAGTCACACGTTTCCAAATAGCGAGCTCTTATTTCAAAAAAAGTCGATGGCGCGGGGCTTGGTTCAGCGTGCGGTTGACCGCTTTTTACTTTGAAGTAGCTCTGCTTCGACCTCTGCCCGGTCATCGCCTTCAACCAGGAGTGTGCAAGGCACGCCGACAGCCTTGATGATCCGTTCCACAAACGCGCGCGTTTTCTTTAAAGGCGCTCCGTTGCGGAAACCGCTCTCCTGAATCACGAACGCCAACAAGAGCCCAATGGCTGGGTCCTTCGGATAATGGAGTTTACCCTTTAGGTCCTCGTTGCTGTAGATTTCGAAGTACACGGCGCAATCTCGATTCAGGCACCAAGTGTAATGCGAGAGCACGAATGGCTTCTTACTTTCCAGCAAGCTTTTCTGAGTCGCTTTGGACATTGTGCGCTTGATCTTGCTGAGCGACGCATTCACGGCATCAACCACAGCTCGCTCGCTTTCTTTCGGACACTGCAGCCCATAAATGCTCGTCTCTTTCATTGATCTCTCTCGAAAAGCAGTGGCTGTTTTATTTATTCGGAAATTACGCTCGATCCAAACCTTGCGGCGGTCTCCGGCTCATCCCGAAAAATGATCCGAGCTTTGGAGCCAAAAGCAATAATTGCGATCGTCCCCAGCGCTGTCTCGGATTGCCCTCTCCAACCGCCTCTGGAGATTTTCGCCTGTTTCCGGCCAAGGATCAATTAGCACCAATCCATTACTTACGCGAGCGTTTCCCACCACCACTTTTCCCTCGTTGTGGAGGCAAGCCACGCAATTAAAAACCATGCGAATGTGGTCTGAGTTGGCACGGTCAGGATTCTGAAGACGGGCAAGCTGGACCATCCATCCGAAGTCCAGAATGTCATCCTTCAGCTGGTCCATGATCGCGATCGATAATTCCCGTTCGATTTGAGCATTCAAGTGAAGTCGGCTTGGATTTTTGCCCAAGCCCTATTGTCCTTTCTCGGTTTCTGAGCGGCCGTTAGGCTTTGCCGCTGGGCGCGCCGCTGGTCTGAAATCGGGAATGAGATCGAGCTTGGCCAGCATGTCCTGCACGACCTCAGGGTGAGTGTCGGCGTGGTTACGAGTCTCATTGGGATCGGTCGAGTAATCGAATAACTCGATGCGATGCGGCGTTCCTCGATCGTCCGATTGCACGATCAACCGCCAGCGGTCCGAGCGAACGGTGCGCTGGCCATTGCTCCAAAAACTATGAGCCAGCTTTGACGAGGGCCGCGCCGGATCCTCGAGCTGAGCGCGCAGACTGCGTCCATCGGTCACCGGCGTAGACGGCAGCTCGCAGAGGTCGACCAATGTTGGCAGCACATCGACCGATTCGACCAATGCGGAGGTCGTCTGCCCGGGTTGCACGAGTCCCGGACAGCGGATCATTAGCGGCGAACGTACTGCTTGTTCGTAGAGGCAGTGTTTGCCCCAAATGGCATGCTCCCCAAGCAAGAAACCATGGTCGCCCCAGATGACGACGATCGTATCTTGCTCGAGTCCAGACTGATGCAAGGCGTCGAGAAGGCGACCTATCTGCGCGTCCACATAGCTAATGCCGCCGGCATAGGCGCGGCGCAAGAGCCGGGCATATTCCATGTCGACGTTGGGGTCTTGTCCCGGCTGGTGGCCATAGTTGCCACGGAACTCGCCGCTCGCGTGCCAACCCGACGGCCACTCCGGCTTGGCGGCAACTGTTTTCTCCAGGTCGCGTACGACGGCTGCGTGTAGGTCGTGCCATTTCTTGGGGGCGGCGAACGGCAAGTGAGGCTTAAAAAAGCCAACGCCGAAAAACCAAGGTTGCTCATCGGCGGCCAGTTGCCCGATGGTCTTGACGGCTTCCTCCGCGACCCACGCATCCGGGTACGCGTCGTCGGGACCATCATACGCCTCCCACGCAGGCGACTTGCCAGGCCGGCGAGGGACGCCGTTTGCATAACCATGCATCATGGCTTGTGCGGTCTTCCAAGGGCTCTGCGGTATCCAGGCCCGGTCCCACACGCCAGGCAGCTCTTGGGGGCCCTCGGCCCAGTCCTTGCCGGTCAATCCGCCTGGATAATGAGTGATCTTTCCAAGGGCCAGCGTTCGATAACCTTGCTCATGAAAGAGGGCTGGCAAACTGTTGGATGACCACTGCGGATGCGTTCGCTTGATAGCGTCGTTGCCGACCTGGGCGTTCGACGTCGGATAGCATCCGCGCATGAGGGCACAGCGCGATGCTCCGCATGTCGGCACCTGGACGTAATGGTGGCTGAAGACGCGCGCCGTCCGCGCGAATGCGTCCAGTTGCGGAGTCAGAGCCTGCGCAGAACCTAGTGCTCCGAGATCATTGCGGAGATCGTCGACGGCTATGAAGAGCACGTTGGGCCGCTTCTCAGCAGCGACGCCTGGCTCGGCCGCTGGACATGCCAGCAGTAGGCACCCCAGCAGCCACAAAGTCCACCCTCTCAGCCCACCTGCCCACGCGCCGATAAGCGACATAATCCGACCGCGCTTTCATTGTGAGTAATCGAACGAATGCGTCTACTCCGCCCT
>JBQCJB010000900.1:0-6158 GCA_051953155.1 Aureliella sp.
AACCGTCCGAAGACGCCGCGCCGCCGCTGGTCGGGACGCACATAAACGCTTTGGATCCACCAAAAGAGCCCGTTGCGCCAGTCGCTCCACTCGAACGTTACCATCATGGCGCCGATGACCGCAGCGTCCTGCTCAGCGACCAGATAAAAGCCATGTGCAGGTTCGCGGAGCACCGCTTCGACTCCGGCTCGCAGCCGCTCGGGTTCCAGCTGCAGGCGCTCGGTCTCCCAGGCCATGGCGCGATTGAATTCGACGAGCGTCGGCAAATCGTCCAGCCGCGCGCGGCGGATGCATTCTTGGTCCATGGACAATTCGCTTGTTCCCTATCAAACCGGAAATGTCAGTCAATGTTTCGCATCGTCTTCCGTAGAAGACTGCCGATTGCAAAGTAGCTGGAACGTGTGTCAACCAGCTTACAAGTTGGCACACGAGCCGGCAGAAGTGCGAGTGAGCGCGGCGAATTATTTCTTGACAATTTTGCGGAGCGCCCATAACTTGGCTAGACGACTTTGGGAAAGGGATTTCACCGTTTGGGAGACAAACACGAATGGATCCGAATGACCTCGGCTTGTTCACGACCCAGGAACTGATCGCCGAACTGATGCGGCGTCGAACATTTATGGGCGTGGTGGTCCACTCGAGCGAAGAAGCCCGAGGACAGGACTGGGAACCCGAGCGAACTTTTAAAGTTCACTTTAACCACAATCTCGATACGCTGTGTGCCAGCCGCCTGCTCGACGCAGTCGCCGAACACATGAGCATCTATCCCTGCTGAGAAGCGTTTGCAAGCTCGACCCGTTCGGCTATTTCGAGAGTTTTGGGGCAGGTCTGAACCTGCGCGAAGCCTCGTTGGTGGTGCTGCCCCTCACCCCCCGGCCCCCTCTCCCCGAAGCGGGGCGAGGGGGAGTAGAGGGCGTAGGCGCGTTCGCTGACATGTTGTGAGCTGGCTAGGCGCGGTCGCCGCGTTGTTCTCGGACGCGGATGCTTGGATCCTTGTCGATCTTGATCTCTTCCTTGCGAAGAGTCTCATCGACGCGCTGCGTGTCGCGAACGGTGCGTTTGCCGACGACGACATCTTCTTTAGCGACCGCCTGTTTTTCAACGTGCACTTGCTCTTCACGGATCGGGATATGGATCTCTTGGTGAGTGCTCATGTCTTCGGACACTGCACCGCTGGCCGGATGCCGCTCGATGACGACCTCCTCGCGCTGCACCGGCACGTCGATCGTCTTGTGCTCGGTGTGAACTTCCTTACGGACGTTGACTCCGCCAGTCGCCACCGGACGCTTCTCGACTTTCAGCTCTTCTTCGAAAGCCGTGATGCGATTGGCATCGTCCGTCGCATGACTGCCAGTGGTCGTCGGGCAAGAGGCGTCGCGAATCGGTTGCTTGCCAGTGTTCAACATCGAACTGCTCGAGGCGGGCGCGGCGGTGGTGCGGGCGCTGTCGATGGCATCCGCGGCGGTATCGCGCTGCGAAACGTCGTAGCTGCCGAACTGCTGGAGAACCGCTCTGGCTTCCGCTTCGCGGCCAGGAGCCGAGACGGTCACGACGGTGCGTCCCGCTTCGAATTCGGTGTTGTAGTAATCGGCTTCGTCCTTCGACAGACCCAGTCCGACCAGCGCACCGCCCAAACCTGCTGCGGCAGCTCCAGCTGCGGCGCTCGAGAGAACGGCTGCGAGCGTTCCGCCGGCGATGGCGGGACCGATTGCGGGCAACACACCAGCGATGATCCCAAGACCCCACAGGGCGCCGACGCCCGCGCCGGTGGCCAGCCCCGCGGCAGCGCCCTCGCTAGCATATGTTTCGTCATCGGTGGCATCGACTTGCTCCGCGACACCGATCCGGTCCGAGTCGCGATGAGCGACTCCGATTTGGCTTTCGCTGAAGCCCATGCGTCGAAGTTCGTTCACCGCCCGCTGCGCTTGTTCGCGATCCGTAAAGACGCCCACAATCGTGGAATGGTTTTTCATAGCCATTCGATTTCTCCTTCGGCTGACAGTTTCGTTTGCGTCGCAGCGAACCCATCCGCTGCGATGAATGCTCAAACGAAAAACGCAACTTGCATGCCGCCCAACGACCAGCCAGTCATGATTCGTCAGTCGCGCGGCAGGCGGACTCTTAAACCAGCCTGCGCAAGAAAATCATTCTGAAACCAGGATGCCAGTACGCAGCGGGCGCGATCGGGCTATCGCAGCTCTTGCCAGCCAACCTATATTGTCCCACACGCCCAATTCTTCGTCGGGCGCTTTCGTCGAACAGCCAATCGGACAACGCGCATGGTGAACTGGCCGGTACCCAACTGACACAATTTTTACTGGGAGTCGCAGTGCTGCTGGCGTGCGCGCATGCGTTTGGCGAGCTGGCCAGACGCATTGGCCAGCCAATGGTCATCGGCGAAATGATGGCTGGCCTGCTGTTGGGACCGACTTTCTTTGGCTGGCTGGCGCCGGAGGCGCAGCACTGGTTGTTCCCGCACAGCGGCGCGGCCGCTACGGCGCTCGACGGCATCGTGATTCTGGCCGTGACCTTGCTATTGATGGTCGCCGGCATGGAGGTCGATTTGAGCAGCGTCTGGCGGCAGGGCAGGGCAACCGTCTCGATCGCGGCCTGGGCCGCGCTGGCACCGCTGCTGGTCGGCACGCTGGTGGCTTGGCTGAATCCTACGTTTTGGGGCATGCCGGCTGACGGACAACGCGCGACCTTTGCGATCTTTTTGGGCACCGCTCTGGCGGTCAGCGCACTGCCGGTGATCGCCAAGATTCTGCTCGATCTGGATCTGTTCCAATCGGATTTCGGAGCGCTCGTGCTGGTTTCCGCCACACTCTGCAACTTGGTCGCATGGCTGATGTTCTCGATCGTGCTCGGCGGTGAAGACTCGGGATTGCCGATCGCCGGCGTGATCGCCCTGACGGTCAGCTTCGCCGTGGCGATGCTGACGGTCGGCCGCTGGATCGCCGATCGTGCGCTCGGTTGGGTCCAGGCCCATCTCAGTTGGCCGTCGGGAGTTCTGGGGTTCATGCTGATCGCCGGCCTGCTCGGAGCGGCAGTGACCGATGCGATTGGCGTGCATGCGATCTTCGGCGCATTTTTAACAGGCATCGCCCTAGGCGAGTCGCCCCACATGCGGGAACAGACGCGGCAGGTAGTCCACCGTTTCGTCGAAGGCATTCTGGCACCGATCTTTGTCGCTGCGATCGGACTGGAAGTCAACTTCATCACCAACTTTCATCCCTGGCTGGTCCCCAGCGTTTTGATCCTCGGAACGGCTACGAAGGTCTTGGCGGCCTGGGCGGGGGCTCGGCTAGCCAAGTGCGACAGCATGGAAGCTTGGGGAGTCGGCTGGGCGCTCAACGCGCGCGGCGAGCTGGGGATCGTGATCGGGCTATTGGCTTGGGAAAGCGGGATCATCCGCGAACGACTCTTCGTAGCGCTGGTTGCACTAGCGATCGTGACCTCGGCCATGGCTGGGCCGATGCTCAAATGGCTACTGCGGCTGCAGCGTGTGTGGTCGCTGAGCGACTTGATCGACTCGCGCAGCTGCTTGCCCGGAATGACCGAAACAACAGCCGAGGCCGCGATCGTGCGGCTCTGTGCGCTAGCTGCCGAACGGTCGAAGGTCGACCCCGAGCTTGTCGCCAAGGCGGTCCTGACGCGCGAGCGCTTCATGGGCACAGGCCTGGGCAACGGCATCGCCGTTCCCAATGCGCGACTGGACGGGCTGACAGCGCCTGTGGTCATCGCCGGAACAACCGAGCAGGGTCTGGCGTTCGAAGGGATCGACGACCAGCCGGTGCACCTAATCGTGTTGATCCTCACTCCGTCGGCCGACCCGGCGTCACAACTGCAGATCCTCTCGGCCGTCGGGAGGCTGGCACAGTCCAAGCGCCTGGTGCGCGAAGCGATCGCCGCGCGCTCGCCCGTAGAACTGGTCGGCGTTTTCAAAGTTGCCGAAGTCCTCCTGCGCAAACGGCCCACCAGTTCGCCGCCCGCGTCAAACTGATTCCCGTACGCATCCCCGGCTCGGCGACATGACGCTACAATCGGCACTCCGTAGTCGTCCAACCACCCGCATCCGAGAAAACATCACTGGAGCACGCGTCGTGTCGCCGCAAGAGATCGCCGAATCGCTGGGAATCCAATTCAGCAAGCAAGAAAATGGTTATTTGGCCATGGTCGTCCGCACCGGCAACTTGCTGATCATCTCAGGGCATGTCAGCGACATAAAAGGCAAGCTGGGCGCGGATCTGGGCGTCGAGCAAGGGCAGGCGGCGGCGCGAGAGTGCGCGGTCAAGATCCTCAATTCGATCTGGAATGCGCACGGGACACTCAATGGCCTGAAGGTGATCAAGCTGCTGGGTTGCGTGAATTCGACGCTCGAATTTGATCAGCAGCATCTGGTAGTCAACGGTTGCAGCGACCTGCTGCATCAGGTCTACGGCAAGACGACCGACGGATACCACGCACGCAGCGCGCTGGGCTTCGCCCAGATACCAACCAATTCGGCAGTCGAGGTCGAAGCGATCTTCGAGATCAAGGCTGACTGATCGGGATGCTGATAATCAATCCCGCCGTGCGGTCGTGCAAACTCTTCCGGTCGGGGACATGGCACTTCAAGCAGTGGTTGGACAGGCGGATCGCACCGGCCCGCCGATAAACGTCTCCTTCGGATTGTTCGAAGTGCCGCTGACCGGACTTGAGGGCTTTGACGGCCTGGTTTTCGAACGCTCCCTGAGGTTTGTGATCGGCATTCATGGCCTCGCCCTCGACGGCCAGCCAGCGCAGCTGGACGTTTTGCTCCTTGGCCAAATCGGCGAACACCTCTGAGAGCACGGCGGCCGGCAGCGGCAGGCCTTCGTCTTCGCGATAAAACTGGTGATGCACCAGTTGCAGCGTCGAGTGGATCGCTTCGTGGAGAATCTCCGCTTGTCGCCGCGCCTCCCTTTCCGACACTTTGACAACCTTGGCAGCCGCTTCCTCTGGCTTGGCTGAGCTTCCGCTCGGCTGGCCAGCCGCCGGCTCCTGACTCCGCGCCACGGCGATCAAGCTGCCGACTCCGAACAGCGCGATCGATCCGCAAAGAAGGATGGCACCGACGCCGAACCGGGATGTTACTGCAAGCATCGTAGATAATCGCCTTGATGACAGAGTAGAACAATCGTGGGAGGACAGCTGAACAAGTCCCGCGCGATCGACCGGCCAGTCTTCGCGCGGGTAACGGCGTGCCGAATCCATGCCTGCTTACAGCTTGGCCTCGACGCGGCGGACAACGTCGCACAGCGGAATCACCGTGCTGGTCGAGCGGAGCAATTTGCCGATGGAGACTTTGCCAAAAGCCTCCTCGGTGGCCGCATAGGCCTTGTCCAGCTCTCGGTGCAGCGGACAGAGCGTCGTGTGCGACGGGAGTCCAAGCGGACAGTGCCGTATGCGCTCCAGCGGCGAGACGGCGTTGATCACGTCCAGAATCGTGATCTGATCGGCCGAGCGCGCGAGCGAGTAACCACCACCCGGACCGGAGCGCGAGATGACCAGCTGCGTGCGAGCCAGATCTTGCAGCACTTTGTTCAAGTAACGTCGTGGTACCTTGGTCAGCTCGGCCAAGCGGTCGGCCGACTCGCTGTGCTCGCAGTCGCGAGCCAAACACACCACCGCCCGCAGGGCGTACTCGGCAGTCTTCGATAACATAGTTTCTCAGCCCTTTTTTGGTTCGGTGCCCCCTTGGTTCGGTGCCCGGCTCCCTATTCTACACTATCTGGTGTAGAATGCATCCTGGCAAGGCGCTGCATTCATGAACCGTTCAAAAGGAGTTTCCCTTCCATGGCACATGACCATCTTCAACCGGGCGAAGTCGGCGACGTCGGACCGCTGGGTGCGCAACTAGAAACCTCCAAGACGTCGACGCTGCTGAAAACGGCTACCGTGGAGGCGATTCGGCTGGTCCTGCCCCCGGGCAAACGGATTCCAGAGCACAAAGCCCCGGGCGAAATCATCGTTCAGTGCCTGGAAGGCCGCGTCGAATTCACGACGATGGGCAAGACGCTGGACTTGACCGCCGGCAAGCTGCTTTTTCTTCCGGCCGGCGAACCGCACGCGCTGCATGCTCTGGAAGGGGCGTCGATACTGGTTACGCTCCTGCTGCCCGCGAGCAAGCAGAAATC
>JBQCJB010000901.1:0-3590 GCA_051953155.1 Aureliella sp.
TGAAAATATTGTCCTGCCAGCACCAGGCCGATATCGCGGCGCAGCGTGTCGGACTTGCCAGTGCCCGTGGGCAGTTTGTCCAGATAGCTGCGGGCTTTGGCGATGTCGCCGGCGTTCATCGCCAATTGCACCAGTGTCGACGCGGCCGCCTGTGCCTCGCTCGAGTTCGGCCAGGTCTGGACCATGAATTCGGCCAGCGGCTGCAGGCCATCGACGAGCACCTTTTGCAGTTCCGGATCGGCTTCGGTGATCAACTTGCCATAGCCGGCCAGGGCCACGGTGGCGCACTTAAGTCCCGTATCGCTGCCGGCATTGGTGTGTGCCAAGAATTGGCCGATTGCAATCGCGTCCCAAGCGTTACCTCGCTGGAGTTCGACGTAGGCCAGACGATAGCGCGTCTCGAGCAGTTCCGATGGTTCGCCGCCGGGCGGAAACATTCGCAAGGCGACTTTCAGCAATTCGCCCGACTGGTCGCTCAGTCGCGCGAGCGTGGCATCGACGTCTGCTAGTTGGTCGCCGAACTCCTTCTTTTTCGCGTCGTCGGTCGCCTTGTCCAGTTCTTGCTGCAAGGTCTCCTTGGTGATCTGTTCCGTCTGCATCTGTTCGATGCGCAAGTTGGCTTCCTTGACGGCTTCCTCGACATTCTTGACTTTGGGCAATTCAACCGGTTCGGAGACGCGCTCTTTGGTGATGCCCAGCGAGGCCATCAGTTCGCGCTCCTCGTGCTGATGCGGACCGGAGATTCGCACCAGTTTCAGCAGCGTGTCACGCGCCTCTTTGCGGAGCTTGATGATCGAGCGATCGTTGGAGTCCTTGGCCTGAAGCGCTTCGGCGTAAGTTTTGCGGGCTGCGGCGGTGGCCAGTTGGAAATCGATCACGTCCTGCATCGTTCGCTCGTCGGGTCGAACTTGCTTTTCCCACTTGGCAGCCAAATCGAGAGCCGCTGGCGCTTTGCCTTGCTCGGTCGAGGACCAGAGCTTGACCAGTTCGGTGAGGGCTTTGAATTGCAAGGGACGGAGTTCATCGATCCCTTCCAGGTCGAGGATGCGGTTGTAACCGTCGGCCGCATCTTCGCTCTTGCCTAAATCGCGTTGAATGCCGGAGCGATAGAACAGGGCATAGTTGCGCGTCTCGAGTCGATCGCGCTCGTGCTCGTAGAGCTCGGTGTACAGTTTCTGCGCCTGCTCCAGTTCCTTCTTCCATTCCGGGCTGCCAGTTGCGTAGCTCCGCCCCATCTGCTCGGTCGCGTAGGCGGTCAGCAATTCTGCTTGCCGGTATTCACCCCGATATTTGTCGCGCAGCGCTTTCTTCTCTTCATCGCCGGCATCGATCCTGGCGCCTTGCATCTGCTTGAGCGTCGCTTCGAGTTCTTTCATCGTCGAATCGAACAGCTTTAGGGCTTCACCGAAGTACTTGACCGCCTCGGGCTTGGCCTGTTTCGGATCACCCGCAGCCCGCGTTTCTTCGCCGCGAGCCAGCAGGAGATTGCCCAGTCCCATGCGAGCTTCGCTGCGCCGCGGATGGTTTTTGTTCTGCTCCAAAAAACGTTCGAATGCGTTTTTGGCGTCGTCCAAGCGCGCGGCTCGCTGCGGGCTCTGCAGGCCCATCGTCAGCGCCGAGCCTTGAAACAGGCGAGCGCGCTCCAGCGGAATCTCGACGGCGAACGCTGCGTCGGCTGACTGGTTCTTTTCCAGGTCATCCAGGTAGACCAGCGCCAGATCGAAGAGCTGTTCCTGACGAAGTTTTTCCAGAAACTGGCGATACGGTTCCTCCGCCACGGCGCGCCGGCTAGCCGAACCGACCCACGTCGCCACTGCGATCGCCAACATCGCCACAAACGCCCATCCGCCACCAGCTCGACGCACGCTCGGCCGACGGTCGGCAGGCCTCAACCAGGTCATCGGTAACTCCTCACGATTCAACGCTCGACCTTCTTTCGCTGTTCTGCCTTGGCGGTTTGTACTTCGCTGTTTGTTACTTGGCTGTTTGTACTTCGCTTTTCACCATTGGCTTTTCTACCAATGTACCACTCCTCCGCCGCCCGGGGCGCGCAGCGGCATCGGCTGCGTCGTACAAAGCCCATTCGGCCGAGCCGATCAAAGTGGCTGCGCAAGAAAAGTTTGCTGGAGCGCTTCGGGCCGCATTTCGATTATACGGACCAGTCAACCTAACCGGTTCATTCGGTCGCCGGCAGCAGGGCCCGCACCGCCCGCCAAAGGCCGGACCTGCGGTTCGCCCAACGCGGTTCGCCCAACGCGATCTGCGGTTCGCGAGAAGAGCAGGAGCGTCAGGCCATCAGGGCCAGCGACGTGCAGACGCGCGAGATCGACTCCTCGTCGACCAGGTGGTGCACGCGAATGTGCTGGGCCAGCAAGCGTCCGGCCGCTTCGGCAAAGGCTTCGTCTTCGTAGTTGTTCACGATCGTGACGACGGCATAGCCCTGTCGCCGCAGCCAGCCCAGCGCCAGGGCGGTCGGCTCGTCGACTTGCTGAACGATCACCAGCACGGTCGCGTCGCGCGGCAAGCGACTGCGCGTCTCGGCCAGCAGTTCGGTCAGCACCAGGCCATCGGTCCGCTCCAGGCGAGCGAGCGTTCTCAGGATGTGCAGGAAGTGCTCGGGCCCGCGCCCCGGCCCGATCACGACCGGCCGCAACCGATCGCTGCTGGCTCGCATGGCTGCTTCCCGGTGAGCCCGCTCGCGCGATTCGAAGTCGCCTGGGCCGGCCGTGGCGGCCCGGTCGGCCGCATCGCGGCCGTTGCTGATCAACCCGAATTGCTGCTGCATTTGCATCAGAGTGTGGGCGATCGAGGCCGCGGCCGTAACGGCCAAATCGCTGCGAACCGGCTCGTGACGATCCGGGTTGGTAGCGCGGTGCAGGTCGACGACCAACGTCACGCCGGCGACGCTGGTCGGTTGATACTGCTTGCTCTGCAACGTGCCGGTGCGGGCGGTGGCTCGCCAATGGACACTGCGCAGGGGATCGCCGCTCTGATACTTGCGCACTCCGGAGATGAGCGTCGGGTCTTCCATCAAGCGGTAAGTCACCTGCACCTCGCCGACCGGCCTTCGCGAGGCGACATCGTAGCCTGCCAGCGGAATAATCTTGGGCAGGACGAGCAAGCGGACGGGAGTGGTCAGCGTGCGAAACCGGCGGTGTAGCCCGAACAAATCGCCCGTCTCCACGATCAGCGGTCCGATCTGGTAATAGCCTCGCCGCAGTGCAGTCAGCTTGTAAGCGAGCACGCGCTGGCCGCGGCCGGCGACCGAGCACAGTCTGACGTTGCTTCCCTCCAGCTCCAAAGCGGGCGGAGGGCCGAACAGCGCGGCCCGCGGCAGCGCGTCTTCCAACAGCAACCACACGATCGGCCAGCGGTCGCGATTGACCAGTTTGAGGCTGACGGAAACCGTTTGCCCGATCTCGACTTCCGTGGCCGAGCAGTGACGCTGGGCGGTCAGGGCGCCGGCCCACCGCCGCGACAGGCTGCGGGTGAGCAGATAAATCGCCGCCAGCACATACGCCGCATAGACCAGCATGCTCGCACCGAGCAGCAAACCGACCAGCAGCAGTAATGCCAACCCGGCGATCATG
>JBQCJB010000902.1:0-4998 GCA_051953155.1 Aureliella sp.
CAGTCACCGCGCTCGCCTCTCCCCGAAGCGGGGCGAGGGGGAGACCGGATTGTTTGTTGCGGCGCAAAACCAAATTCAACGCTCGAGGCCGCGCAGTCATCGCGCTCGCGTATGCGTTTAGGTCACGAAAAAGATCGCGCCGCGCATCAGGGCTGAGCGGTGCCGTTGAGGATGAAAGCTAATAAGTCGAGGATCTCGTCTTCGGTCATCAAGGCCAGCAGGTTCGCGGGCATGGGCGAGACTTTCGACGGTCCCATGCTCACGACCGTCTTTCGGTCGATGCTGACGCGCTGATTCGGATCCGATGCGTCGGTATTGAGCGTAATCGTATCGCCATTGAGGTTGACGACCACGCCGCGAAAACGCTCGTCATCTTCAGTCATCACGTCGATCGGCACGAACTGCTCGTTGATCTCCTTGCTTGGCTCGACAATCTGTTCCAACAAGTCCTTGACCGAATACCGACGACTGGCGCTGGTCAGGTCGGGACCGTTCATGCCACCTTCGTTGCCGAAGCGATGGCAAGTAAAACACGCGGCAGCTCCGAACATCTTGCGGCCGTTCTCCAAGTTGCGACTGCGAATTCCCTCGGCCAGCTGAGACTTCGAATTCAGTTTCTGCTCCGCGAGCGAGACTAGTTCCCCGAGCGTGTAAGCCCGTTCCTGGCGACCGGCAAAAATCTCGCCTACGTTTTCGATGGCCGATTTGCGGACGGGCTTCTGCTCGATGAGGGCAGCCAACTCCTGCTTTTCTTGCTCGCTGAACGTCTGCAGCGCGTCGTTGCGAATGAATTCGATGAACTTGTCAAAACTGGCGCCGCCGCGGTAGTTCGCAGCTTTGAGGAACCACTGCAGATAGGCGGTCCGCGTAGGCGTAGTCCAACCAGCCTTCAGCATCCGCAGCGACCGCGCAATCTCGATCTGTTCCTCCTGGCTGGGTGCGCTGAGCAATTTCTCGATCGCTTTCGGAGCGATCGTGGGCGATTGCAGATAAACCAGCGTTTCGCAAAGTAGCCAGTTCAACTCGAAAGACTTGTCGGGAAACGCAGGCTCGAGCTTGGCAATCAACCGGCCAGCGCGTTCCGGTTCCGGCGGCCCGAAGCGATTCAAGATGATCTCGATCGTGCGGACATACGCAAGCTGGCGTTCCAAGGGCAGTTTGCGCCAATCGATCGCTTCGAGGGCCGTCAGCAGCCGCTCGCCGAGCTGGGCGTTGACCGGCGGGGACTTTTCGGTGCGATGCACCGGGCAGATGCCACCGACGCGCGCGGCCGCCAGAACGGCTTCGATCTGAGCGGCCGGATTCGATTCTGCGAGCGCTCGTTCCAACCAGCCATCGAGCGGCTGATGTTCGATCGCCGTCCGGGCCGCCCAGCGGATGAAGCGGTCGCTGTCGGCCAGGTAGGGCCAAGCCGCGTCGACAGCGCGGGGATCCTGCCGTCCATGAAACTCTTCCAAGTGCTTGCGGATCGCCCTGGCCTGTACCACTTCCTTCGGCAGATCGCCTGCCGGGGCCGAGCCGGGTTGATAGCCGGATGTGACTGGCTCTGTCGATTCGCTGCCCGTGTAGGTTACGCGATAGAGTCCGGACTGCACGCGGCGACCGCCGATCGTGAAGTACATCGCGCCGTCGCTGGGATGAATGATCGCATCGGTCAGCGGAAGTGGCACGCCGGAGAGGAATTCTTCTTTGGTGGCTGTGAAGCTTGAGCCGCTGGGAATCAAATGCACCGCCCACATTCTCCCCCAGCTCCAATCGAGGGCGAAAAAGGCTTTCTGGTACTTGGCTGGAAACTTGGCTCCGTAGCCGAAGGTCGTGCCCGTCGGCGAGCCCGGTCCGATGTTGATCGTCGCCGGCAGATTGTCGACGTAGAATTCAGGACGCTTGCCCGCGCCATTGCGCCAACCGTATTCCGAACCGCTGACGACGTGGTTGACGCGCGTCGGCCGATACCACGAGGTGTTGAAGTCGTATTCCATGTCGGCATCAAAGGTGAACAGTTCCCCTTCGTCGCTCAGCGACGCATCGAAGATGTTGCGATAGCCGCTGGAGAAGACTTCGAACTTCTGTCCGTCGGGCGAGACGCGATAGATGATGCCGCCGGGGGCCATCACATCACGCTTGTGTCCCTTGCCATCGGGCATGCGGGGCAGCAAATGATCTTCGCCCCAAATCGCCGGCACCGGCGACGTCGGCTCAAATTCGGTCGGCTTGGTGCCATTGCCGCAAACCAAGAAAAGCGACTTCTGGTCCGGTGCCAGTACGACGGCATGGACGCCATGGTCGGCGCCGGACGTGAACTCGCGAAGCAGTTCCACCTTATCCAATTGGTCATTGGCGTCGGTGTCTGTAATCCGGTACAGACCGGAGGGGATCTTGCGTTCATAGTCGTTCACTCCGACGTAGAGGGCACCGAACGCCCACAGCATTCCGTTGACGGCGCGGATATCCACCGGCACCTTTTCTACGCGGTTCGGATCCAACGGCTGGCCCGGTGCAGGCGGCGAGAACCGATACAAGCCGCCGTACTGGTCGCTGGCGAGCATGCGGCCTTTGTCATCGATGCAGAGATTGACCCACGAGCCTTGCTCGCCACCCGGAACCGAGTAGATCAGCTCGACTTTGAAATCTTTGGGGACTTTGAAACGCTCGACCGGTGTGGCCTTGTTCTCGTTGATGGCTGGTCCAACTTGAGCTGGACGAGCTGGGCGGGCGGCGTTGCGTTTAGCCGCAGCGGGTTTCGCAGGGCGATTCTCACGGCCAGGCTGCTGCCCCATGACAGTGCCACTGAGGCAGATGCAAAACAGAACGAACGCAGTGCGGATCACGAACATCGACTCACCCCGGAAGGAAGCAACTTTTGCATGCATGGCGCACCTGCGCCAAATGATTTGTGTGGTCGGAATTAACCGTAGTCACGATCAAAGATCTCGGTAGAATCGTCACGCGTGCATCGAACAAATGCACAAGGCATTCAGCTCTGGTTATGGAAAACCCATCCGTCACGGACGACGCAGCTGAGGCCTGGCCGGCTTGCCCCCTGCATCTAGTTCCAGCCAATACCGCGGGATGCGATTGGCTGGTTCGCTGAACTTCATATCGCGCACCAGCTCCTGCGCCCGGTCCACACTGACGAGGTCCGCTTCGCGAAGGAAGTCGAGCGAGTTTTCGGCCGCCAGAACTTCATAGGGGTTACCCTCGCGCACGACTTGCGAAAGTGCAGCGATCGCCGGTTCCGGCTCGCCGGCATGCGCGATTGCTTCGGCGGCTACCACGCGGACATCGAACCACTCATCCTCCAGTCGCTTGCGCAGAGTTTTTCGGACTTGGGCAATTCGATCGGGCGGTAGGCTTCCCTTCAAAATCAGGCAGCCCGTCGCGGCCCAGTAGCGCATGATCGGATGGGGATCGTCCAAGGCCGCCAGCAGTCCGTCGAGATTCTTCACTTGGCCGGCGGACGCCTGATCGGCCAGGTCGATGATTTTTTCCAGCGGATATGCGTCGCTGCGCGCGTACTCGGCGATCGTGTTCGCGCCGGCCAGTTTGGCAAACATGCCCTCGGGTATAAAGCCCGTGTCACGCGACGCGAGCATTTCCTGGCGAAGCGCTTTGCGAAGCCGCTCGATTCGCTCGCGCTGGCCGGCGTCGCCAATGCGGTTGGTCAGCTCGAAAGGGTCTTCGGATACCACGTAAAACTCTTCCGTCGGCTTGGCTTGCCAATAGGCGGCCTGAGCCTCGTTGCAGCGGCCGGCCTCGTATTCCGCGAACCACGCGCGCATGCTGGGCAAGACCTGGAACGGATACGAATAATGCTGGCCCCAAGGGCGATGAGGCGAGTAGTTTCGCACGTAGCGGCAGTCGGCGTCGCGAACCGCCCGGACCGTGTCATAGCGTTCGTCCATGCGTCCGCGCAGCAGGAATACATGCTCGCGGGCGGTCCCCTTCTTCGGACCCAAGAACGCTCGCCCCTGGTAGTTCTCCGGTACCGGCACTTCGCACATGCTGAAAATGGTCGGCGGCAGGTCGACGAAGCTGACCAGATCGTGGCACCACTGGCCGGGCTGTGCGGGCGCCCAGTGCAACCACTTTTTGGGAAAGCGGATGATCATCGGCACCCGCGTGCCCGAATCATGAATGTTGCGCTTGCCGCGCGGCAGAGCTCCACCGTGATCGCTGTAGTAGAACACGATCGTGTCTTCGGCTAAGCCTTCGCGCTCCAGTTCCTCGATCAACTTGCCGGCCTGCTGGTCCATGAGAGTCATCTGGTCATAGTAATTGGCCCAGTCGCGGCGAATCTCCGGCGCGTCGGGATGATAAGGCGGCAACTGGACCTCCGCCGGCGCGATGCGAAATTCCTTCTTGCCTGGCTTGGGTGCGACTTGGCTCTCATGGCTGGTCGTGAAATTGAAGACGGCAAAGAAAGGCTGGCCGGCGGCCCGGTTGCGATAGTGAGCCGATTTGCTGCTCTCGTCCCAGACTTTTTTTCGCTCGGCAAGGTTGTAATCAGTTTTTGAGTTGTTGGTGCAGTAGTAACCCGCGGCCCGTAAATGCTCGGGGTACAGTTTGTAGCCCTCGGGGATCGAGACGCTGCTGCGATGGTTGTGGGCGCCGATCGAGGAAGCAAACATTCCGGTGATCAACGTGGTGCGAGCGGTCGAGCACACCGGCGCGTTGGCAAACGCGTGGCTGTAGCGCACACCCTGAGCGGCCAGACGATCCAGATTGGGAGTCTGTGCCTGCCGGTCACCGTAACAGCCGAGATAGGGGCTGTTATCTTCGCTGGTAATCCACAAGATGTTCGGCCGCTCGGCGGCGGTCCCCCGCGCGGACCATCCCGTAACGACCAGCAGGCATAGCAGCGCTGGCACGCGGGACCGAATCAAGCTGCACAGGTTCATAGCGTTGCTCATTGGTTGTCGTTCTGTTTCGCGTTGGCATTGCGTTTACCCTTGCCCGCCTTGCCGTTTCCGTTTCCATTGCCGGTTCGCTTTTCGAGGC
>JBQCJB010000903.1:0-3659 GCA_051953155.1 Aureliella sp.
CTCCGCGGCAAAGCTTAACGCACCCGCTGCGCACCGGACTACCTTAGCGCATTTACCCATAAGCCCAGTAGGACAGCCGTCCCGGCTGTCTCGGTATTCAAGTAGGACAGCCGCCCCGGCTGTCTCGGTATTTAAGTACGACAACCGTCTTGGCTGTCATTGGCACATCCGAAGCAGCGCGCGGGACGCCTTCCGAAACACGGCGGACTGCGGTACTGTAAGGCGTTGCGTCCCTTAGTAACGCAAACGCATCGATTCCCAACTTCCTTTCCGGCAGCCGCGCGGGGGAGCTACTGTGTCTGCAGACCCATCGAGCGCCGACAAACGCATCAGCGAACTGGAATTCCAGTTGGCGCACCATCAACGGCTAAGCGAACAGCTCAACGAAGTTGTCGTGGCCCACACGCAGCAAATCATGCGGCTGGAAAGAGCGCTGCTGCGGTGCGAAGATCAGATCAAGACGCTCAGAGAGCAGCGTAAAGAAGCCTTTGATCCGGGCCTGGAAAAACCGCCTCATTATTGACGCCCCCTGCAAACGACAACCCTCGCTGCCGGCAATGAGCCCGCAGCGAGGGCGACGAGTTTGCATAGGAGACGGCGCTCACCCGGAGCCGTTGAAGCCCCGGTGTGTAAGCCCTGGAGCCGACTAAGCCTTGGGGATGTCCAGGTCGATCGTGTTGGCGCCCTCTTTGACTTCTTTCTTCAAGGGGCTGGTCATCTCGGTCCGGTACTCCTTGGGCACCGACTTGAGCTGCTCGGCATTGGTCGAAATCGGCTGGTCGCTCTCGACGATCTTTTCGAGATAGATCGTGTACTCACCGACCTGGATCGGGTGGTCGAGCGAATAACTTCCGTCGGCTTGGCTGACCGCGAAGGCGCCTTGGCCGATGATCGAGTTGATGAACTGGACGCGAACCGGCTCCGCCGGCGGCGCGCCGCCGATAAGCACTTTGCCGGAAACCGTGCCGGTGGCCGGGCCACTTTCTCCACAGCCGCTGAGGGCAAGTGCAGCCAGACCAAGCATTGAGCATGCAAAACAACGCGAAAACATATTGGCTATCCTGAGCTGAAATTCAAAAACATGCGGGGGCTAGTCCCCCGAAATTTGAAGCTGATAAAAAAAGTTGATAGCGCACTCAAACACCGGATGGTCGATCGAGATGCGCTATCAACTGTGCGGTCGAACTAAATCTACCGACGACTAGACCTACCGGCGACTTAGTCGAGCGAGCCGACGACTTGTCCATCGTCGCGAATGGCCATCGCCTTGAGGATCTGGAAGTCGATCGAGTTGGACAGGAACTGAACGCTGCCGTCGGACAGCGAGACTTGAATACCGCCGACGTGGAACGAGTTGACCGTCGTGTTGTTGCGGTACGGGTTGCGGTTGCCTGGATCGTCGATCTGCGAGTTCGGTGGCTGGCGGATGCAGGTTGCTCCGGTCTGCCACAGGTCGGTGCACGAGCTGCTGGCGATGGTCGAGGTGTTGCGAGCGCCGCTCCAGCCGCCGTAGTAGTTCGACGTCAAATCGGCCTTGCGAACTTGGCCGGATTGTTCGGCGATGATGATCGTGTTCGAGGTACCGTCGATCACGTCGCGAATGCCTTTGCACTCGTTGACCAGCATGATGCCTTGGTTACAGCTCCAGCCGTGGCCGCAGTCGCGGTAGCCACCCTGCGACCAGTTGAAGGCCGGCGCGGCGCCCATGATGCCCACGTAATGGATGCCCATACCGTTGCCCGGATTGTTGAACGAGCCTGAACTCGTCCCGCTGTTGTAAGACTGCGGGAACAGTTCCAGTGCGCTGGACGGACAGCGGTAGGTCGGCAGGACGAAACCGCTGAGCACTTGGTTACCGCCCATGTAGGCAGCTGCCGCCGTGGTTCCGGCGCCGAAGCTGCCGCCCCAGTTCAGCTGGTTGTAAACCGCAGTCTGCTCCATGTAGGGCAGAATCGAGACACGCCAATTCGTGCCGTCTTTGATACCAGCCTGGGCCCACGTCGAACCCCCGCGGCTGCCGAAGGGAAACTTCTTGTTAGCATCATGATAGTTGTGCAACGCCAAGCCGATCTGCTTGAGGTTGTTGCTGCACTGCATGCGCCGCGCTGCCTCCCGGGCGGCTTGAACCGCTGGCAGGAGCAGTCCAACCAAAATCCCGATAATCGCAATGACCACCAATAATTCGACCAGCGTAAAACCCGGTCGCCTATTCCGAACCGACATAGCAAACCTCAATCCAACGAATGAAAAGGAAACGGCCTTCAGGCCAAAATTCTGTAGCCCCAGGCCGCTGCGCTGACGTTCCCGCGTCCATGAAACATCGACGATGCGGAAACCCAATGAGAAGTAGCAATCTACTCGAAATCACAACGTTTACGAGGGGCACGCAGCGCGACGCCCGAGAGCTCATTAATGAAAGAGTCTGCAATGCGCGGTCCATCGAGAGAAAAACGTATTTCAGAGCATGAGAATATGCAGAATTGCTTGGATATTTGGCGTAATATCGCCACGTTGTAGGGTCCGACTGGGGCGGACAAGCCCTTAAAGGAGCGGCGATTAATCTTTCGATAAGATGCCTTGACCAACCCATGAGTGCCTGAGCGTTCGACCTCCTGCTGAGGTTTTAGGCAGCCGTCACTTTGGAGCAGCGTCGAAGCGGCTCGTCTTCAGATCAGCTTACGAAGGCGCACATAAGCGGCGCGGAGTAGCTCGCTGGCTGCGGCGATCTCCTCAGAGGTGGTGAAGCGTCCGACTCCGAACCGAAGGCTGCTGCGGGCCTCTTCGTCGCTCAGCCCAATCGCACGCAGGACGTGGCTCGGCCGCGGTTCGCTCGACGTGCATGCGCTGCCGCTACTGACGGCCAACTCCGGAGCCTCGAGCATCAAGCTTTGACCCTCGACAGGGAAAAAACTGCAATTGAGATTGCTGCCCATCCGCCGGTTCGAGTCCTGCAGCGGCGGACCGTTGAGCGCCAAGCCATCGATCGTGCCCTCGAGCCGTGCGAACAGCTCATCGCGCAAGCGAGCCACTCGCGGCCGTTCCTCTGCCGCCAACTGGCTGCAGAGCTGGAGCGCCTTGGCCATGCCGACAATGCCCGGAGAGTTGAGAGTGCCCGAGCGGCGGTTGTGTTGCTGACCGCCGCCGTAGATTTGGGGCTGCAAACGCACGCGCCGCGGCTGGCGGCGCACGAACAACCCGCCGATGCCCTTGGGGCCGTAAAACTTGTGTGCTGAGAAGCTCAGCAGGTCGACGTCCAACTGGTCGACGTTCACGGGCATCCGACCGACGGCCTGCGTGGCATCGGTGTGAAGGATCGCGTCGACGCGGCGGCACAAGCCAGCGATATCCGCCAGCGGCTGCAACGCGCCGATTTCGTTGTTGGCCAGCATGATCGACACCAGCGCGGTTCGCTCGTCGATCGCTTCGGCCAGTTGGTCCAGGTCGAGCACGCCAGCTTGCCGCGACGCGTTCGACTGGACCGGTAAGCGCACGACTTCGAAGCCCAGCTGCTCGAGCCTCGCGAGCGGATCAAGCACCGCGCGGTGTTCCGTTTCACAGCTGACTATCTTGCGCCGCGTTTGCCTTGGATGCAGCGCGCAGCCCAATAGGGCCAGGTTGTTGCTCTCAGTAGCTCCGCTGGTGATCACGATGTCGTCGCC
>JBQCJB010000904.1:0-11980 GCA_051953155.1 Aureliella sp.
TGGGACAGTACCAGCTGTCGATCGCATCGCTCATCCAGCACGAACCCGACGAGCAGACCGAGACGCCCATGGTGCCGCTGGTGATCATGACGCACGAAGCTCCCGAAGGGGCGGCCCGCAAGGCTGTCGAGAAGATCAGCCAGCTGGGAGTCGTCAGCGGCCCGAGCGTGCGGATGCGAGTTATGGACGAACGCAGTTAAGGCCCAATCAATGAAGTATGCAATCGTAATTCCCGACGGCTGTGCCGACCTTCCGCTCGAGGCGCTCGGCGGCAAGACGCCGCTGGAGGTCGCCGATATCCCGAACATGCACGCCGTTGTCCAAGCCGGAATGGTGGCGCGAACGGATAATGTTCCGCGACATCTGCCAGCCGGCAGCGAGGTGGCCAACCTGACGCTCCTGGGCTACGACCCCAATCGCTTCTTCACCGGCAGAGCGCCCATCGAAGCGGCCGCCCAAGGGATCACGCTCGGGCCCAACGACTGGGCAGTGCGCTGCAATCTAGTCACGGTTCTCGATCAAGTCATGGTCGACTTCACCGCCGACCATATCTCCAACGACGAAGGCAAGCAGCTGCTCGAGGCGCTGCAGGCGACCATCACCGATCCGCGACTGCAGTTTGTGCCGGGTGTCAGCTACCGAAACCTGCTGATCTACCGCGGTCGCGAAGGCGATGTTCCGCCGTTCAGCAGCGACACGCGTTCGCGAGCTCCGCATGACTTGACCGATCTGCCGATCACCGACGAATTCCCGCGCGGGCCCGGCAGCGATCTGCTGGTCGAGTTGATGAATCGCAGCGTGCCGATCTTCGCCGACCATCCGGTCAATAAGGCCCGCGTCCGGGCAGGCAAGCGGCCGGCGACCAACATCTGGTTGTGGGGCCTGGGTGGCAGCCCGTCGCTGACCAGTTTTCACAACCGCTATGGCCTCAATGGAGCCATGATTACAGCGGTCGACCTGCTCCGCGGGTTGGCTGTCTTGGTGGGCTGGGACAATATCGCTGTCCAAGGGGCGACGGGCTATCTCGATACGAACTACGCAGGCAAGGGTCGAGCCGCGATCGAGGCGCTCGACAAGTACGACGTCGTGTGCGTGCACGTCGAAGCGACCGACGAAGCCTCGCACGAAGGGCGCCATGCCGAAAAGATCAAGGCCCTCGAAGAGATCGATCGCCACATCGTCGGCCCGCTGCACGAGAAACTGCGGAGCCTCGGCGAGTACCGCTTGCTGGTCTTGCCCGATCATCCCACGCCCTGTTCGACCAAGAAGCACAGCCACGGCATGGTTCCGATGGCGGTGTGTGGAACGGGAGTCAGCCCGAGCGGGGCCAAGCTCTACACGGAGGCCAGCGCCGACGCGTCGGACGTCGCATTTCCCAATGGCTGGGAAATGATGGACGCGTTCATTTCCGGTACCTGGCCCCCGCGACACTAACATAAATTCGGAAGGCTTTTCGAACCGAAATACCTCGAAAATGGCTCCGCAAAGGAGGAGCGCACGCACTATGAGTTTGATTGTTCAAAAATTTGGCGGTACCAGCGTCGCGGATCCCGAAAAGATACTGGCCGCGGCTCGCAAAGCCATCCGCGCACAGCAGGAAGGTCATCAGGTCGTCGTCGTCGTCAGCGCGATGGGACATAACACGGACCTGCTGATCGACTTGGCGCGACAAGTCAACGACAAACCGCCGGCGCGCGAAATGGACATGCTGCTGTCGACCGGCGAACAAGTCAGCGTGGCCCTCATGGCCATGGCCGTGCATTCGCTCGGCTATAAAGCCGTCAGCCTCACCGGCGCTCAGATGGGCATCACGACCGACAGCAGTTACACCAAGGCCAGGATTCGAAATATTTCGGCCGACCGCATCCGCAAGCGCTTGGCCGAAGGCAACATCGTCATCGCCGCAGGTTTCCAGGGAATTGACGACGATGACAACATCACCACGCTCGGCCGCGGCGGCAGCGACACGACGGCCGTAGCCCTGGCAGCGGCCCTGGACGCCGACGCGTGTGAGATCCACACCGACGTCGATGGCGTGTATACGACCGATCCGCGGCAGTTGCCCGAAGCCCGCCAAATGTCGCGCATCAGTTATGACGAGATGCTGGAACTGGCCAGCCTCGGCGCGAGCGTCATGCACAACCGCTCGATCGAGTTTGCTAAAAAGTACGACGTCCCCATTCGCGTGCGCAGCAGCTTCAGCGATACGCGCGGGACGATGATCGTCACCGAAGCCGAATCTCCCACGGCGGCCGTTAGCGGCGCGGCTCTGACGCGCAACGAAGCGCGCATCACGGTCCAGGGCGTGCCCGACAAGCCTGGCTCGAGCTATGAGATTTTCAAACGGCTGGACGAGCGCAAGATCACCGTCGACATGATCGTCCAAAATGTCGGCCAGGACGATCGCGCCGATATTTCGTTCACCGTTCCCAATGAAGAACTGACCGTAGCCCTGGAAGCCATTGCCGAAGCGACCGCCAGCGTCGGCGCGACCGGGTTCACGCACGATGATCAGGTGGCCAAGGTCTCCGTCGTCGGCCTCGGCATGGCCAAGCAAACCGGCGTCGCTCAAAAGATGTTCCGAGCGATTGCCGATGCCGGAATCAATATCCAGATGATCACGACCAGCGAAATCAAGATTTCAGTGCTGGTCGACCGGCCGAGTTCGCAATCGGCTCTGCGGGCCGTGCATCAGGTCTTCGGTCTGCATCGCCGCCCGGCCGACGCTGCGCCTTGGGAAGAGATCCCGGCCCGTAAATCGGCTGAGGCGGACGTGGCCCGCGTCGTGGCCGACCTGCGTTCGGCGGATATGGAGCAACTGCTGCTGAGCGACATTACGATGGCCGACGATCAAGCGCGCGTGACGCTGATCGGCGTGCCCGACCAGCCGGGCTTGGCCGCGAACATTTTCGATGCCATCGCTGCAGCGGGAATTTTCGTGGACATGATCGTGCAGAGCTGCGACGGATTCATGGGCGAGACGAGCATCAGCTTCACCATTCCCCGATCGCAGTATCACGACGCGATGAAGGTCATGCACGAACTGGGCAAGCGATTTAAATTTCGACGCGTGCAAGGCGCCGAAGCGATCGCCAAGCTGTCGGTCAGCGGCATCGGTCTGCGCAGCCACACGAGCGTCGCGATCGGCATGTTCGAGGTACTCGGCGCGGCCGGCATCAATGTCGAGATGATCAACACCAGTGAACTGCGGGTCAACGTGGTGATCGCCAGCGCCAACGGCCCGAAGGCATTGGCAGCCGTCCGCGAAAAATTCCGCGACAACCTCGAGTCGTAAACGGGTTTTCCCACGACTGCCGCCGCGGCGTTTGGCCGCTGAACTTGTCGTTTTCCCGGCGGGTTCAGCGCGGACTCGGCGCGGCGAATGTCGGCTGGCGACACGGAGTTTGCCTCTCGCGGCATGGAGTTTGCGTCCCGCTTGTCCCGCCGAACGTTTTCACGGCGGCGACAATCGTGATGCCCGCCCCCATGCACCGAGGTGACAGCAAATGGCCAACTCCAACTCGACTCACCATTCCTATTGGCTCAGCACGCGCCCGCTTCGCTGCAAACACGAGCCGCTCCGCGGCCGTGCGAAGACGCAGGTCGCCATCCTCGGCGGTGGGATTACAGGACTGTCCGCTGCGCTGGAGTTGCTCGAGCGCGGCCATCAGGTCGCCGTCGTCGAAGCTCTGACCATCGGCGCTGGCACCACCGGCGGCAGCACGGGGCACCTGGATGCGCACCCTGAGCGCGAGGTGGCGCGGCTGGTGTCACATCTCGGAGTCGGAAATGTAAAGCTGATGGTTGCCGCGCGACTTCAGGCGATCGATCTGATCGAGCAGCGTTCGACCCCCGCGTGCGATTTCCGCCGCATACCGGCGTATCGCTATTCCGATAGCCCTTTGATCCAGGGCAACGACGCCGGCGACCCGCCGCCGCGCGTCTCGTCAGTCGAGGATTTGGAGGCCGACATGAAAGCGGCTGCTCAAGTCGGGCTGAGCGTCGTCTGGTCACCCTCGCCGCCCATACCCCGCGGCGGCTTCGGCTATCGCGTTGCCAATATGACGCGCTTCAACAGCCTGGCTTACGTCCAACATCTGGCCGACATGGTGGTGGAGCGGGGCGGCAAGATTTTTGAACGCTCGCTGGCAAGCGGACCAGTCGAACCGAAGCCTACGGAGCTGAAAGTCGGCGACGGTGTTATCGAATTCGAGCAGGTCGTCTGCGCGGTGCACTGCAACTATAGCGACGTGCTGCGAACCTACTTTCAAACGCCGCCGTATCAATCCTACGTGCTCGCCGCCCGCGTCAAGAACCCGCCTCCCGACGCGCTCTTCTGGGACACGACCGATCCGTATTACTACACGCGCCTGGCCAACAGCAGCGATCCTGAATTGATCATCGTCGGCGGCTGTGACAAACGCACGGGCGCCCATTCGTCGGAGGAAGTTGCGGCGTCTCTGGTCGACTATGTACGCGCTCGCTACGACGTGCGTGAAATCGTCGCCCAGTGGAGCGCCGAGTTGTTCGAGCCGGTCGATAACGTGCCGATCATCGGCAAACTAGCTGGAAAAGAGAACGTGTGGGTGGCGACGGGGCTGAGCGGTGTGGGCCTGACTTGGGGCACCGCGGCCGGTCGCATTTTGGCCGAGCAGATCAGTGGCCATCAAACGCCGCTGGATGACCTGGTCGCGCCCAAGCGCCTGGCTCTTGATTCTCTGAGTACTTACATCACCGAGCATGCGACCACAACGGCCGATTATCTTCAGCGAGTTCTCCCCGCGCATCGCTTCGACGCCGCCCGACTCGGCCCCGGCGAAGGAGCGGTCGGTGTTGACGACCACCAGCACGTAGCCGCTTGCCGCGATCAACAGGGTTGCCTCCACAAGCACAGCCCAATCTGCCCGCATATGGGTGGCGTCGTGCACTGGAATGCAGCTGAACAAACTTGGGACTGCCCGGTCCACGGCGGACGTTTTACGGCGGACGGACAGCGACTCTACGGTCCTCCGGAAGGAAACCTGAATGCTCCGGCGGAGTCCGGCAAGGAATGAACGTGCTAGAATAGAGAGACTTCCGCCGTAGTTTCTCGTTCGACAGGATCTCTGTATGAACCGGCTTGCCGCGATCTTTACAGCCGCGTTTTTTAGTGGAATCTGCATGTCTCGAATCCTGCTCGCCCAAGGGGGCGACAACTATGCAATCGCCCGAGCCCACTTGGTTGAGGAGGTGCTCAAAGGGGGCGGCATCACGAATCAACGGGTTCTCGACGCAATTGGCGCGACCCCACGTCACGAATTCGTAGATCCGGAATACCGAGCCCAAGCCTACTTCGACAAAGCGCTGCCGATCGGCGAATCGCAGACAATCAGCAGCCCCTATATCGTGGCCGTGATGACGCAGGAGCTGGATCCCAAACCGACGGACAAGGTGTTGGAGATCGGCACCGGCTCGGGGTACCAGGCCGCCGTCCTCAGTCCCCTGGTCAAAGATGTGTATTCGATCGAGATCGTCAAAGAGCTCGGCGAGCATGCGGCTGCCGTGCTCGAGCGACTCCACTACACCAACGTGCACACCAAGATCGGCGACGGCTTTCTAGGTTGGCCCGAACACGCGCCATTTGACAAGATCATCGTCACCTGCAGCCCCGAGAACGTGCCTCAGCCACTGGTCGATCAACTGGCCGACGGCGGGCTGATGATCATCCCCGTCGGCGAGCGTTACCAGCAGACACTGACGCTGATGCGCAAGAAGGGTAAGGAACTGCAACGCGAAGCCTTGCGGCCCACCCTGTTCGTGCCGATGACCGGGGCCGCCGAGGACCAGCGAAAAGTTCATGCCGATCCCAAGAACCCGTCTTTGATCAACGGCGATTTTGAAGAACCGCCGCTGCCCAGCGGTGACGTACCGGGGTGGTACTACCAACGCGGCCTGACGTGGAACGCCGATCAGAAGAGTCCGTCGGGCAAGCACTACGTCAGCTTCACCAACGACAATCCTGGCAGTCCTACCACGCTGCTGCAAGGATTCGCCATCGACGGTCGCGTCGTTTCGCGTTTGCGGGTTTCAGCGACCGTCAAAAGCGAAAACGTGGCCATGGGGCAAGTTCGCGACGAACTGCCGGCAGTGACTGTCCAGTTCTTTGACGAACAGCGCAAGCGACTGATGGTCTATTGGCTCGGCCCATATCAAGGGACGCACCGCTGGCACACCGACCAAAAGGTTTTCAGAGTCCCGGCCGGTACGCGCGAGGCCATCATCTCTATCGGACTTTTCGGCGGCGTGGGCAAGGTCGCCTTTGACGACGTCAAAATCGAGCCTCTGAAGTAGGTGCTACTTCAAATCCAGCTTTAAATCGGTAATGCCTTCGGGCGGGACCGTCTGCGTCAGGCCCGAGGTCTCCGGATCGCCGTACTTGGCTGGTATTTTGATCTTGGGCTTAGGCAGTTTGGAGGGATCGTCGATCACCTGCTCCAGGCCAGCTTCGCCAGTCGACGGAGGTCCGACGAACGAGACTGCTACCTTGGCTTCGCCCGGAGGAGCGCCATCTCCGCCGTCGTTGGTGCCCATTTTAAATTTGCCCTCAGCATCAGTTACTCCCGCTGCGACGCGCGTTCCGTCGACCGGCATGAAGACGACTTGATAGTACTCCAGCGGCTGGCCTTTGTACGTCAGCGTGCCAGAGACCGGGGCGGTGTCGACAATTTCCGAGGTGGCGTACTTGCCGCCGCAACCGACCGCGCTGGCCAGCAGCATCAGCGCGAGGGTTGGCATTTTGAAACAACTCATAAATCCAGTACCTGACCTTCCCAAAGCTCTGCGTCTTACCAATCGTTCGATACGACTTCGCCACCCATGCGACTGCCGATGGCTCGCCACACGATTTCGTCGATGCTGGACGATGCAAAGTGGACGCTGCCATCTGCAAGCACGCACTGGGCTCCGCCGGTGTGATAACTGCGAGCTGCCAGGTGACCGCGATCCAAACCCGTTCCGCGGACGCAGTCACGATGCTTGGAGTTCGGCGTCAGCGTGTGCGAATAGTAAGTCGTGACTACCAGCCCACGATAGTACTGCTTGCCGCGGTAGGCGTATGCCGAAGTGGCACGGTTGTCACACGCCGCGACGGCGATCGTATCGCCAGTCGCGCTGCCGTCCCAAGTGCCGTAGGGCAAGTTCGTTGCGACCATGTAGTCCTCGGGCGTGCCGGCGGCGACGACGATCGTAGCGCCGCTGGTCGATGCCGGCCCGCGCAGGATTTCAGCAAACAGGCCGGTGTTGCTGGTGCCGTCGCTGATGTCGCTGAATTTGGCTCCGAAACGCCGACCGAAGGGACCATTGTTGCTGGCGTAGTTCGCGTTATTGCCGAGGCTCTGCACGTAGTTGGTCTGGCCGCAACCGTTGGGGCATTGGCTCGGCGCCAGAATGAATGCCGGCGACTCGGGGTGCGATGGGCAGACAAACGTCGGCACGTTCTGCTGGCGAGCCGCCAAGTTATTTGCGTGGCTGTTCAAGTCGAAGCGGAAATCGAACAGGTTGAAAGCGTTGGCGTTTTCAATGAACGGCAACAGCATCGGATGCGGCGAAGAATTGTTGGCCGTTCCCTTGGTGGAATCATTGAACGTCCCGCATGGAAACAAGCGGAAACTCGACTCGTAATTGTGCAGCGCCAGGCCAATCTGCTTCAGATTGTTCGAGCACTGCATGCGGCGTGCTGCTTCGCGGGCAGCTTGAACAGCCGGCAACAAGAGTCCTACCAAGATACCTATGATCGCAATAACGACCAGCAGTTCGACCAGCGTGAACGCTTTTCTGGCCATGTGCCACCTCGAAAATGAAGAGCTGAAAAACAACGCGACACTCAAAACCGATAAGTGCGATTCGGTCGGCCCGAAAGAGAAGGACCCGCTAGAATAACCTCGCGCGAAAAAAACTTAAAGGCTTAAAGGCCCGCATTAAGAAACCGCAAGAATTTGCCGGTCTGCAACTATGCGGTTAGGCACCACTCTGCCGGGTGGCCGGCTGGCGCGGACCGGCTGCGTCGGACGGGCCGCCGCCGTAACCAGCAGCGGCCAAGTATCGCGAGGACTGCCGAGTAGCGCGAAACCCTGCAAGCGTCAGCTGGGACGCGATTTATCGGGCCGAAGCGGCTGAAAGCTCGGTCCCGCGCTCCGGACGAACAAGTAGCCTGAGGCATAATACTGGGTATGAGAATATCGTCGATACCGCAGATCTATCGCAACTTGCGCCGCTGGCAGGAGATTATCATCGTCCTGCGGCGGTACGGTCTGGCCGACTGGCTGAGCCAGTTGAAGGTCGACTTTATTCGCGATTGGATCAAAGACGAGCAAGGCGTGCCGCTGGCCAGTTACAGCCGCGAATCGCGCATCCGCATGGCTCTCACCGATCTTGGCCCCACCTTTATCAAGCTGGGCCAAGTTCTGAGCCTGCGACCGGAGACCATCGGGCCGGGCTTGGCTGCCGAACTGGCCCATCTGCAAACTCAAGTACCGGCGGACAGTTTTGAAACTGTCGAGGCCATCGTCGAGCAGGAGCTGGGCAAGCCGCTCGACGAGGTGTTCCGTATGTTCCACGAAAAGCCGATCGCTTCGGCGTCGATCGGCCAGGTACACGTTGCAGAATTGCTTGACGGCACGCAGGTCGTCGTCAAAGTCCAGCACGCCAACATCCACGCGACGATTCGCGAAGACCTGGAAGTCATGGCCGGACTGGCCACGCTGGCCGAGCGGTTGCCCGAACTAGCGGCTTGGAAGCCCCGCACGCTGGTCGAGCAGTTGTCCAAGTCCCTGCGGCGCGAATTGAATTTCTCGCGCGAACTGCAAAACCTGCAACTCTTCGGAGCCGAACTCAAGGGGTTCGACGGTGTCTGCATCCCCCGCCCCTTTCCGAAGTTCAGCACGCAACGAGTGCTGACGATGGAGCGTTTGAAAGGCCGCGACGTCAGCGAGTTTGCCAAAGACGTTGCGGTCGGTTTGGCAAGCCGGCAAGGCCTGGCGCGGTTAGCTGCCGAAGTGTACGTCGAAATGATTTTCGTGATGGGCGTCTACCACGCCGACCCTCATCCTGGCAACGTGTTGGTGATGGCCGAAAACCAACTCGGCTTGCTCGACTTCGGAATGTGTGGCCGCATCGACGATCGCTTGCGCGAGACGATCGAAGAAATGCTGATGGCCGTGCTGTCGCGCGACGCGTCGTTGCTGACCTCGCTGATCAAACGCGTCGGACGCATGCCGCCGCGACTGGACGAGAGCAGTCTATCGGTCGACGTTGCCGAACTGATCTCGACCTATGGCACCCAGCCGCTGGCGGAATTCGATCTGGGCGGCGCTCTGACGGACGTGACCGACATATTGCACCGTCATCAAATCACCCTACCGCCGCAGACGTCGCTCTTGATCAAGATGCTCATTACGCTCGAAGGCACGCTGCACCAGCTGGCTCCGAATTTCAGTCTGATCGAAGTGATGCAGCCGTTTTTCCGCCGCATGTGGATCCGGCGTTTGTCGCCCAGGCGTCAGGTGAAACGGGCTCGCCGCATCTACTACGAACTGGAGAACCTGCTCGAGACGTTGCCCAGCCAGGTGAGCAACGTGATGCAACTGGTTCAAGAAGGCAAGCTCGACGTGCACCTGTCCCATCGCGGACTCAGCCCGTCGGTCAACCGGCTGGTGATGGGCATGCTGGTCAGCGCTCTGTTTCTCGGTTCGTCGGTCCTGTTGGCCTTCCGGGTGCCGCCGCTATTGTTCATGCGCCCCGGATGGTTGGGCATTGAACGTCTGAGTTTGCTAGGTGTGCTCGGATACGTCGTGAGCATGCTAGTCGGTTTGCGACTGGTTCGGGCGATCAATCGCAGCGGGCATCTCGACCACGTCGATGTCGACTGATTGGCTCGGCGACCGACTGCGGTGGCTGCCGGAAATCGCGTCTGTTAGCTCGACTTCAGCCCACGATATCCAATTGGCTCGGCGGTTCCGGCGGCGCGACCGGCAGGTCTTCCGGCGGCGATTGTACGGCGGTGGAAGAAGGATTTTCCACGTTTTCGCTGCCGTGCCTCCCGAGCCCTGCGCCGCCTCCCTGGGCATCGCGGTCCGCTGAGGCCGCCTCGCTGCGAGCCACGCGTTCGATCTGGTTGGTTGCTGCCAATTGGATCGTCTCACCGGCAGTTCCCGCGCCCCGGTCCTTGCTCGTAGCTTGAGAAACGGTGCCGGCCGCGGCGCTTGCTGCGGATGATGGTTGTATCTGCATCGATCCACCTCCACCGAAAATTAGAAGGCGATTCGCAACTCAAAACCTAACGCGCTTCGGCGAGCGACGGTTCATTTACCCCGTCCGCGCCGAGGGGTGTCTCCTCGTCTTGAGCGCCGCGACGCAGGCGGCCGAGCAAGCGGTTGGGCTGTTCGTCGCGGCCGACTTTGTCGGGAAATATCTGTTGGAGCACTGCCAGCTGCGGAAACGCCCGCCGCTCGATTCGTGGATTGTCGAGCGTGCCATCGACCTCCAGCGACATAAACGTTGCATAACGGCTCTCGGCAATCAGCGGCGTTAAAACGCTGGAGACCGGAACTCGGCCACCGACGTAGCTATACAACTCCAAATCTAGCTCGCGGCGGAAGTTCGTCCAACCGCTGCCTCGCAAACTCAGCACGTCCCCTTCGCAGGCCAGCGTCAGGGGAATCCGATCGCCATCGATGGTAAAGGCGATGTCCGCCGTATGGAAAGCCGCTTTGTCGGTCGGCGTGACCGAAAGTTTGCGCAGCAACTGAATCATCGTCGGCAGCTGGTACAGTTGGGCATCGCTCAAGTGGATCGAGCCGCCGCCGCTGTAGGTCTGCGGCTCCCAGGGAACGCCGGCCAGCGCCAGTTCCACCTGACACCGCGCGTCGGTCGGGGCCTGCGATGCTCCGAGATCCTGCAACATGCATCGCAGGTCTGCATCGACCAGTTTGGATTGCAATTGGAATCGTCCGGTATCGAGTTGCCCGGTGCCTGACATCGTCAACGTCCCGGACAATGCGTCGGCCGTTATGTTCGCCGGGATCAGATTCGAAGACGCATCGAAGTGTCGCGCAAACTCCGGCCCAAAAAAGAGCTGCTGGCCCATTTCAGGATCGAAACGCCCAGTGATTTCCGAGCCGAAATAAAGCTGGTTGCCGACCATCGCCAGCGGCCCGCGAATGCCGGTCACGGGGACGCCGCGCAAACTGACTGCGTCGATCGTTGCCAGCCCGACCGCCACCATCTGCACGCTGTCGCGCCTACCGACCAGCAGCAACGTCCCGCGGATTCCGTCGACGACCTTTCCCTCGCCGACCTGGACGTCTTCCATGTCGAGCTGCATTTTGATGTCGGTCGTCAGCGCCTGCGAGCTATCGGATGGCAACTCGAATTGCGTTTTGCCCATCACGTTGACCGGTCCGCGCAAGTCCAGTTCCAGTAGACCGCTGCTGATCGTCTCGGGCAGCGCTCGCAGCAACTGCGCGTCGACCATCACTCGCGACGAAGGCAGCCATTCGACCCAGCCAATCCAATTGCCGTCCTTGTTCTGCTCACACTGGGCACACAGCGAAACGCGGCTGTTGGCGTTGGTCGCGGACGCTTGATTGATCTTCAAAAAACCCGGTCGGTAGGTGAGATCGCACGCCACATCCGACAGCCAGTACGGAAACGATTTGGGATGCAGACGCAAGGACTGGCCGTTGCTGGCCGTGTAATGATTGTCCTCGTGAAGATCGACTTGAATGTCGACGGGCGCAGTACCGGTCGGCCGTACGATGCTAACGTCGGCGCGGTCCAGGGTGCCGCTGGGACGAATCTGTTCCCACAATTGCCGCGCATCGGCTGGCAAGGCGCGGTTGAGTTCCTCTTCCATCGCCAGCGAGAACGCCGTGAAGTTCAGCCGGAAGGGCACGCCACTATCGCGGCCGTCGACCCATTCGCCGTTGCACTGGATGCGCCCGCC
>JBQCJB010000905.1:0-2956 GCA_051953155.1 Aureliella sp.
CCGAGCAGCAGCTCGTGGACGCCCAGCGGGTGTGCCCGGTGACGGGAGCCGAATTGGGCTCGATGGGCGTTCCCATCTTGGTAGATGTCGGCGGCCGGCAAGTCGCCATATGTTGCGAGGGTTGCCGCCGGCCATTGTTAGCCAACCCCGAAAGATACTTGACATCGCTCGATCAGCGCAGCGCCGCGCAGTCGGCTCAGCCCCCTTCCGCGCCCGAAGCTAAAGCTCCTTCCGAGCCGGAAGCTGGGGAGCGTTCCGCGCTTCCACCGGGCGAGGCTGGTGCCACCGGTGCGAAAAGTGACCGATGAACGCGTTGACCTCTTTTCTAGTCGCGGTGATCCGAGCGCGCAAGTTGATTTTTGCCTTAGCCATTGCGTGGGCAGTGGCCGGCGTCTGGCTGGCGATGCAGTCGCCGGTCGATGCCTTACCGAACCTATCTGAGAATCAGGTTCTGGTTTATGCCCCCTGGCCGGACCACAATCCGCCTGAAGTCTTTGAAGCCATCACGCGTCCGCTGTCGGCGGCGCTGCAAGGTATTCCTGGGGTCGCCACGCTGCGAGGCTCGAGCGACGTCGGCTTTTCGCTGCTGTATTTCATCTTCGACGACTCGGTCGACTTCGCCGAGGCGCGGCGTCGAGTCGGCGAGCGTCTTCAAGCCGCACGCATCGACCTGCCCTCTGGCGTCGAACCGCAACTGGCCCCCGAAGGTATCCCGACAGGACAAATCGTCTGGTATACGCTCACTGGCCAAAACACTGATTTGCTCGAGCTGCGCAGCTGGCAAGACCGCTGCATCGCTCCGCGACTGCGAACGGTCCGAGGAGTCGCCGAAGTTGCGAGCGTCGGAGGCTTTCTACCGGAAGTGAACATCGACTTGGATGCGAAGGAGTTGATCGCCCATCTGTTGTCCTTTCGCGATGTGGAGCGACAGCTCAGCCGGGTCGCGCGTCCGAGAGTCACCCGAGCCGAAATGGCGACAGCCGACTTAACCGCCGAGATTCGCGAACTGGAAAACTGCGAGCTCGTCGCCAGAGCTGGCGAAACCTTGCGTCTAGGTGATGTCGGACGCGTGACGCTCCAGCCAGCGCCGCGGCACGGGGTCTTCGAAAAAGATGGCAACGAGATGGTGGCTGGCATCGTTCACCTGCGGGCCGGCGCCAATCCGCTCGAGGTCACCCAAGAAGTCCTCGCAGCCCTGCAGCGCATCGGCGACGAACTGCCCGACGGCTATCGGCTGGCGCCTTGTTATGATCGGACCGCTCTGATCGGCGGCGCGGTCAGGACGGTCACGCGCACGCTACTGGAGGCCCTGATCGTGGCGACGGTGTGTATCGTGCTGATCATGCGTCACCTGCGAAGCTCGTTGGTCATTGCGTTTACATTGCCCTTGGCTGTGCTGGGCGCCTTCCTGGGCATGTGGCTGCTCGAAATCGCTGGTCGTCCAATTCACGTCAACATTATGTCGCTGGCAGGAATTGCGATCTCGATCGGGGTGTTGGTCGACGCAGCGGTCGTGATCGTGGAGAACGTCACTTATCAATTGAAACGCGAATTCGGCGACAGGCCGGTGACGGGCGACACCGACCTTCAAGTGGCGCGAGCGACGGCCATGGTCGCCGGACCGGCGGTGCTAGCGGTTTTGATCATGCTGGTTTCGTTTTTGCCGATGTTTGCCTTGGGCGGCATCGACGGACAACTGATCCGACCGCTGGCTTGGACGAAAACGTTGACCTTGCTCGCGGTCGTCATCTTAACTTTGACACTGGTGCCCGCCCTGTGCCGGCAGTTCATCCGCGGACGGATACGCAGCGAACGCGAGAGTCGACTTCTGCAAAGCATCTGCCGCGTTTATGAACCCGTACTGGCTGCCGCATGTGCGCAACCTCTTCCGTTGCTCGTGCTTCTCGCCGTTCTCTTGGTGCTGGCGGCTACCGCGTTGGGCAATCCGCTGGCCGTGCGCATAGCGGTTGTGTTGGGCATCGCGGCTGTGTGGGTGGCAGCACGGACGTGGCCGACTCGCATGGCGGTGGCCATCGGGCTGGTCGTATTAGCTCTTGTCGCCAGGTCGAGCATGCGGCCCATTGCGCTCGCGCTGCGCCTGCCGCTCGATGAAGGCATGGTGATGGATATGCCTATCTCGCTGCCTCGGATGACGACGACCCAAGCGGCCGATGACTTGAAAGCGCGCAACATGCTCCTGTGCCGTTTTCCGGAGGTCTATATGGTCACCGGCAAAGCAGGCCGGGCGGAAACTGCCTTCGACCCGGCGCCGATCGACATGATTGAGTCGATGATCGAACTCCGGTCCAAGGATCGCTGGCCGCGACGCTGCCTGCAGCGCGCTAGCGCCGTGCACCACGCGCGATTTCTGATAGAACGCATGGTCGATGCGAAACTGGTCACGCCGCCCGAGGACGCTGACCAGCTGAGTAACGAGATTGCCGATGCGGCCCTCCTGCGCTTCAATGCGGCCCAACGCGAGCTCTGCTGGCACATGCTTCAGACGTTCGAGAAAAGCTTGGGCGACGAACTGGTGCATACCGTGGCCGATGCATTCGTGCGTTGGCTAGCTCGTTCCGGCGGTCTTCATTCGCAATTGGACAGCGTCCAAATTCGTTCGCTCGCAGAACAGGTCGGCGCTCGCGATCGAGTGTCGTTGGCGCAGCAGTGCGACGCCAATGCTGTGCACATCACCATCCGCGAACTGCGCCGATTATTGCCAACCGCTTCGCAAGGGCCCGAGCTCCAGGGGGCCGAGGCACAGTCGGAAGCGGCTGTGCTGCGCGAGGCGCAAAAAGTGGCCGAGCGCCGGTGGAAAAGTTTTATGCGCGCGCAAAACCAGCTCCTGTCCCAGCGAGCCGCCGCTACGTGGACGCAGTGTGCCGTTGACGAGCTGTGCAATCGACAAGCTCTCGCAAATCCGGCTTTTCAACGCGTGCGCGAGCAAGTCCTCGCG
>JBQCJB010000906.1:0-2186 GCA_051953155.1 Aureliella sp.
CGCGGCTGGACGCTGCGCAGGCTGAAGGTTCACTTCGGCACATCGTGGCCCGAGGCTCTGGGACCGGACTATGTGCCGATGCTCAGCAACACGGCGGTGGGTGTCGTGTTCTGGCTGGTCTGCTACTGGATGTGGCGTCAGCGGATCTTTATTCGCATCTAAGCTGGCCAGCGGCCGCTCAGATGTAGAACATCGACTCAGCCGATTCGGCGACGCGCTGGCAGAGTTGGTTCAGCTTCAGCCGCTTTAGATGTTGGTGTTCGATTTCATTCAGCTCGGCCCATACCTCGTGGGCGACGACGCTCAGCGGCGAGGCAGCGCCGAGACCGGCTGGCGACGCGCCAGGGGCGGTCGTGGGGCAGACGGCGTCGACGACGTCAGCCACGCTGATCGCGGCCGGCGATCGCTCGAGCCGAAATCCGCCGGCGGCGCCGCGCGTGCTGGTGATCATGCCGGCGGCCCGTAACTGCTGAAGTATCTGTACCAGAAACTGGGCGGGAATGTCGTGTTCATCGGCGATCGCCCGAGCTGTCACCAGTTGGCCACTTGCAAAGTGCTGGGCCAGGGCGAGCATGGCGACGGTGGCGTAATGCGCCTTGATCGGCAACTGCATCGCGGCCTTCCCCTTCTCAGCTCTGAGTGTGCAAGCCGCACTCGGTCTTGGCAAAACCGCTCCACCGCCCCGCCCGCTCGTCCTCCCCGGGCAAGACGCTCCGCGTGCATGGCCAGCAACCGATGCTCATAAAGCCGCGGTCGTGCAGGGGGTTGTAAGGAATGTTTTCGCTCGTGATCAGCGCCCAGACCTCTTTCTTCGTCCAGTTGGCCAGCGGACTGACTTTGACCAGCTTGAACTTCTTGTCCCAGCCGACGATCGGCGCGCGAGCGCGGTCCGCACTTTGATCGCGACGGATGGCGCTGGCCCAAGCGTGATAGCCCTTCGCGGCTTCTTCGAGCACGCGGATCTTGCGTTCAGCGCAGCAGCGATTCGGGTCGTGACTGTAAACCGGCCCGCCATTGGCCGTTTCGTACTCGGCCACCGTTTGTGGCGGGCGTTTCAGCTCAACCTCGATCCCGTAGCGTTCCTTGACGCGTTCGCGCAGCTCGAGCGTCTCGGGGAACTGGTAGCCCGTATCGAGGTTGAAGATCGGCGTGTCGGGGGCGATCATGGCCAGCATGTGGATGAGGCACATGCCCTCGGGTCCGAACGCGGTGGCCATGGGGAAGTGGGGCGCAAACCGCTCGACGGACCACTTGAGAATCTGTTCGGGAGTGGCCGATTCGAGGCGTTCGCTCGCCCGGGCCAGTTCCGCCAGGAGCTCGTCGGTCGGTTCGAGCTGCTGGGCGGGCTCTGGGGAGGCCGCCAGCGGCTGCTCGGCGCCGCCGGCCCCGATCACACGCAATGGATGCATTTTCCTGTTCACCTCGCTGATGGGCTCGTAGAAGCCCTAATGCTTACCAATATGAGCAACTTAGTCAAGTATGCTCTCCTTGATTAAATCGGCAGGATCGGCACTGGAACTTGACCCTGGCTGGTCGCGGGAAATTGCTGGCCGAGTGGACTTGACGGGCGGTCGGTGGGCCCTAGACTACACATTCCGTCGGCGGTAGCGTTTTCCAACGAGCGTTGCTAAAGCCGGCGGAGCGATAGGATATCCAACATTCTGCGGCTGTGGCGGAATTGGCAGACGCGCTAGGTTGAGGGCCTAGAGTGCAGAAATGCACGTGGAGGTTCAAGCCCTCTCAGCCGCACTTGTTGGCCTACCACGAAAAATCTCCGTGCGGCGCGCCCCCTTAGATTGCATCGGTAGGCGCGCCGGACTGGACAGCTGGGGCGGTAGCTCAGTTGGGAGAGCGCTACGTTCGCAATGTAGAGGTCGAGGGTTCAACTCCCTTTCGCTCCACTTTCACCGCATGCACTTGAGCTCTCGGTCCCTACAGATCGAGGGCTCTTTTCGTTGCCCGAGCCCGTCGCGCTCCAGACCCGCAAGCCAGCTGTGTCCCCGCCAAGCTGGACGATTGTCCCAGCCAGTGGGAAATGGATCCAACGGCTATGAATCGTTGCTGCAGCGGCTGAGAGAATCTCGCAGTAACTGGCGAGCTGACCGGAGTATTGCGCGGCTTTCTTGGGGCACTGCTGGCGGCGGATCGGGGCGCTTTTGTGGTCGACGATCACGAGGCGACCGTCG
>JBQCJB010000907.1:0-4689 GCA_051953155.1 Aureliella sp.
GTCGCGATGGTCGGATCCTCGCTTCAATTTCGTTACGGTGCCCTGCCCTTGCTGCTGCCTTTTTCGGAGCAAACCAATCTAGAGCGGATCTTCAACTATTCGCTCGGTTACGATCACCCCGACAACCAGCCAGCGGTCAACAGCACCGTGCCGATGTTTCTGTGCCCCAGCGCTCCGGGGAACAATGCCAAAATCAACTTTTCCGACATCTCAGCGTCGCTGCTAACACCGGGCGGCACGGCGGCAGTCACCAGTTACCTCCCGGTACGCAACGTTCGCAATGCGGCCAATGCGATGCTCGAGGGCAGTTTTGCGGAAGTCCGCGACGGACGCTGGTTCGGTTTATCGGGCGGTCAAGTCTGCACAGACTTCAGCTCGTTCACTGACGGCATGTCGAGCACTTTTTGGTTCGTCGAAATCGGCGGCCGTCCGAACTATTACGTCAAGGGTGTCCAGCAGCCCACGCCGACCTTGGGCGTGTATCTGTTCTCCTCGTGGGCTGGCAACACGGCAATGGCGCTCAATGCGTACGCAGCGGACGGACGCTCGCGACCCGGTCCCTGCATGCTCAACTGCAGCAACGAATTCCAGCCGTACGGCTTTCACAGCGGCGGTTGCGTGTTCGGTATGGCGGACGGGTCGGTACAGTTCCTGGCCGACTCGATCGACGGCGACACCTTCCGAGCCCTCGGGTCGCCCTTCGGCGGCGAAGCGGTGCAGCTGCCGTGAACAGCCAGCTAGCGACGTTCTGCAAGGTGGTTGCCAAGCGACTGGGCGGCGTCGCGCTGGTTACGTGCTCTCTGGCGCTCGTCGGCTGCGGTAGCGACGCAGAGCAGAAGGTCGAACTGTTCCCAGCCAGTGGGCGCGTCACGCACTCCGGTGCGCCGCTGGCCGATGTTCAAATCATCCTGCACGCCAAGAACGCGGCATCCGCGGAAGTGGCCGCTCTGCACCCCCACGGCAAAAGCGATGCACAGGGCAGCTTCAGGCTCTCGACGTATGTGAGCGGCGACGGCGCTCCGGCGGGCCAATGGAAGGTAACTCTGTCCAAGCCCGACCAACGACTGAGCGACGCAGCCCGCGAGCAGATCCTCGCCAACGGCGATGCGATTCCCGACGCGTGGCGCGGGCGTTACTCTGATCCGATCCGCTCGCCATGGCAGGTGACGATCCAGCCCGGCGATAACCAGCTTCCGCCGATCGACGTGCCCAGCCGCTGAACGAAGCGGCTTACCACCAGCCTCAAATTAAACAGCTCTATTCAAGCCAGCCCCGCAAGCTTCACAGGACCGATCCCTTGCCGACCACAGCTCACGTTGCATCGTCCAGTCGTCTTTTCATGGCTAGCTGCCTGTTGGGTTGGTGTTGTCTCGGCGCGAATTCGCTCTGGGCTGAGACGACTGACGCGCCCCAGCAGGCAGTGATTCGATCAGTGTCCGACGGTCCGTGGAGCAGCCCAGCCACTTGGGACAAGACGCGAGTTCCGGCCGCAGGAGACGTCGTGTTGATTTCGACCGGCAATGCGGTCACCTACGATGTCGAGTCCACCGAAGTGCTCCGAGCCGTACACGTTTCGGGCCGATTGACCTTCGCCCCCGATGTGAACACGCGGCTCGAGGTCGGTCTGCTGCGCGTCGCCGGAGGGAACTCGATCGCCGAAGAAGGCTTTGAATGCACGCTGCCCACCGCAGCGCACGCCAGCCACGATCACCATCAACATGAACATGCTGGACGCGAGCATGGTGGACGCGATCATCACGGACAGGCTCGCGTTGGAGCGGCTGGCCCTGAACTGTTGATCGGCACGCCGGAGGTGCCGATCCAGCCGGGCGTTGCCTGCCTTATTCGTTTACATCCGATGCCTGGCACGGACATCCAGTCGTGGCCAGCGATCGTCTGCTGTGGCGGTCGCATGGAGATTCACGGCGCTCCGCTGAATCGAACTTGGGTCAAGCTGACGCGTTCGGCCGACGCCGGGGCAACCAGGCTGTTCTTGGCCGATTCGGTCGAAGGCTGGAGAGGCGGCGACCAGATCGTCGTCACTGGAACGGCTCGCCAGGAGCCTATCCAAGGCATCCAGACCGCCCACGTGGCGGACCAACCGATGTGGGAAGTCAGGACACTGGTCAATGCCGAGGCGAGCGAGGGAGCCAGCATGACCAGCGGAGCTCGGACCACTTTGCAAATCGACGAGCCACTGGAGCGAACGCATCGCGGCGGCGAGTACAGCGCCGAGGTTGCCAATCTTTCGCGCAACGTGGTCATCGAGTCCGCCCAGCCCGAAATCGCTCGCGGTCACACGATGTTCCATTTCGGATCATCCGGAAGCATCAGCTACGCCGAATTTCGGCACCTCGGCAAACGCAACGTTTTGGGGCGCTATCCGATTCACTACCACTTGGTCGACGATTCGATGCGCGGCAGCAGCGTCATTGGGGTCTCGATCTGGGACAGCGAGAATCGATGGGTGACCATCCATGGCACTCGTTACCTGGTCGTGCGCGACTGCGTCGGTTTCCAAAGCGTCGGTCACGGTTTCTTTTTGGAGGACGGGACAGAGACTTGCAACGTGCTCGACCGCAACTTGGCTATCGGAGCCATGGTTGGCCAGCCGCTCCCGAAACAAGTCCTCCCCTACGACCGCAACGACGGAGCCGGTTTCTGGTGGGCTAACAATCTCAACGCTTTTACACGCAACGTAGCTGTCGAATGCGACCAGCACGGCTTCCGCTTCGAAGCTGAAAAGAGTGAGACGTTCGATCCGGTACTCTCGATCGTCGATACCGCGGGCCAGCGGTCGGATCAGGACATTCGCACTTTGCCATTGCTGAAGTTTGAAGACAACGAAGTTCACTGCCAGCGGCGATTCGGACTGAATCTGGGCGGCATTCGCGGCTTGACGTACCAGCAGTTCGCCGGCGAGCGTTCCGCCGAAGTCTTTGCCGATTCGATCGGAGGCACCACGCAAGGCATGGGGCCAGACGCAGCCAATCCGCTCGTGATCCGCAATTTCAAAGCCTGGGACTGCCACTGGGCGTTTCACACGTTTTGCCCGGCGGTGAAAGTCGACGGCTTGGACATCTTCGATTGCAATTACGGCATCTGGCGATCGGTCATGGACTTTCATCAGTACGACAACTTGTCGATGAAGAACATCCATTCGCACGCGATCTTCTTCCCCATGGGCGGATTTCGTAGCGGCATCAGCATGGGCCAGAGCCTGCCCGAATTCCCGAACTACAAGAGCCGAGACCAGCGACCGCCGGTGACGATCGTGCTCGGTTCCAAAGTTTTGAGCGACAACCTGCGGCGCATTGTTGGAGTAAGTATCGACGACGACCGGGTGGCCAGCGTCGTCGTCAACGGGCAACCAGCCCGTTCCACACGCGGCGATTTTGCTGAGTGGGAGATCGACCTGTCCTGGGACGGCCAAACGCCCCTGACGGCGACCGCCGCCGATCGCTCGGGCAACCGGGAAGCGTCCGCAAGTAAACACCTCGCCCAGGCGATGCATCACCCAGCGCCGTGAGGAAGAATGCAACCGGTCATTCCTTGGTTTGCTGCTCGAGGGTGCGCATCGCTACCGCTGCGGTGGCGGCGATAGCGCTGGGCACTAGCCCTTTCTCGGCGCGCAGGTGCAGCAACTGCTTGACATAATCTCGCTTATGCTCGGCAGCGAGCAGGAGCACGACCTTGTCCAACAACTCGGGGGAAGTGTGCCTCTGGTAAAAGCGCTCGGTTCCGGCCACCACGCGTTGTGCGTCGAATTCAATATAAGTCGACAAAGGCTTGGCCAGACCGTGCGCGTCGATCATCAGCGCGACCAGTTGCGCGTACAGGATATCGCCTTGAGCTCCACCCAAGGTGTCGGCGACCGAGTCGCGATAACCTTCCGAATTGCCTGGTTTGCCGTACCAACGCGGCAGCAGCATGAACGCCAGCGAATTGTGCAGCCCAGGGTTATCGACGTGCGGGCCCGACTGAATTTTCTTTGACAGTTCGCGAGCCAGATTCAAATTGCCGCTAGCCATCGCGACGTCGATGGCTAGACGCAGTGTCGATGCCGACGGCTGGTCATCCAACAGCGGCAACAGCTTTTGATACGCCGTGCGGATGTGGTCGCGAAAAGCTTCCGCGCCAGCTTGAGTGACGCGGTTGGCGTAGCCGCTGCCGCGAGCTTTCCAGGCCAGGCGATCAAAGATGTCTGCCTGGAGCGCGCCGGCTACTTGCGAAGCGGGAAATTGTTCGCGCAGCTTGTCTGCCAACTGAATCGCCCGGCCGAGTCGATCGCCAGCCAGTTGCGGCTGGTAATTGAAGCAAGCGAGCTTGACCATTGCCTGAAACTCGAATCCCAGTGAACCGGCATGCGGGCCGAGTTCATGGTACGGCGGCCGGTCCAGCAAGCGGGCCAGCGCTTCCAGTTGGCCGATGTTTCGATCGGTAACCAGTCGCTCGACGATCGTCATCAGTTTGCGAAGTGGTGATCCGACCGGAGGCGGGCGCCGCGAGATGACGACCTGGTCGCCTCGCCAATGCACCAGCGCCGCACCGTTTGCAGCCATGCGCGCCCGCGAGTCGATCTGCCCCTGGATCGACTGTGTTTGGTAAACCTCGCCCCCTCGCGGACTGCGATAGATCACAAAGGACCTTTGCGATTTTTCGGATTCCGCATCTTCACCGCGACCGATC
>JBQCJB010000908.1:0-5667 GCA_051953155.1 Aureliella sp.
AACGTGTAGCTCGGAGGAACCCGCCCGAGGTCGCGGATGATACAAAAACTTTGGAGAGACCAGCAGCGCCTCGAGCCCCGTTTGCAGAGCCACGCTGGGCGTATTACCAGCCTCCAACACCTGCGCGACCAGCCGCTCGATTTTTCCTGTCTCTTGCTCAGCGAGCGGGCGACGAAACAGCCGTCGCGCGGCCTGCTTCAAAACTTGGTCGACTTGATCGCGAGTTAGCCCATGCGCACGTTCGAGAGGGCCTTCGATGCTAAATTCGTGCAACCAGAAAAAACGCTCTGCACCGGATTCGGCATCTTTGTATTCGTTGATAAACCATACCTGCCAGTCATGCTCTCCGGCAGGTAGTTCGCAAGTCGTCTCGATCCACTGTTCGACCTGCGACCCGGCGGTGATCGAGAAAGGGCCGAGGGGTCGCTCGGCCGCGCGAGCGTCGACTTTCACCGGCTCGTCGCCCAATTGCTGGGCTCCGACTTTAAAACGCACGCGATAAGTTCCGCCTTCCTGAATCAACAACGGTGCATGTCGGTAGCCATTGGTCGCGAACCAGGCTCGCCCGGTGTCCAAACTGCTGCGGCCGCTGCCAGCGTCAAGGTCTTCGCCGCTTAGCCTCAGGATCGGCGCCGCGAGCGGCCGGGTGGCGTCGGCTTCCAAAGCTAGGGCCTGCGCGAGAAAAGGAGACATTGCGGGCGAGGACGGCGTGAACGGGCCGCTGATACCTAGAAACTGGATGGCGCCGAGACTGGCGGCTGTCACGTCGCTTTTGATTGCCTGAGGCCTCATTGCCCGCAGCGCGATTCTGTGACTGCCGCTGGGAAGTGAAACCAGTGCAAAGGTGGTCGCCATCGGTCCGGGTTTTGCGCGCCACGTGGCCTGCGGCGCGAGCTGTGCCAGCGGCTCTCCGTCGCAGAGTACTTCGATGCCTAAAAGTTGCTCACCGTCCTGGATCATCGCGGCTCTGGCGAGCACGCGATAGGTGCTCGGGGCTGGAACTTCGACCGTCGTCCCGACTTCATCGTCAGCCGAGTTCAACCACACAAGCTTGTCTTTCAATTCCGGTCGGCCTCGAAACGCCGTCAGCTTTTCCGCGGTCAGTTCGATGCCCACTCGCGGCGGGGCGCGCAGTTCGACAACTTCTTCCGCAATCTCTCTGGCCGCCGTGAGATATTTTTCGAAGTGCAAAGAGGAGACGCTCAGCACGTCGGCAATGTTGTCGAAACCGTAGCCCGCATCGTCCAGCGGAAAATGATCCGCCGGCTGGCTCTCGATCGCCAGGATGTCGTGGACCGTGTTGTTGTATTCCTCGCGATTCATTCGCCGCAGGGTATTTTGCCCCGGATCGGGCCGCGCGGCATCGACAAAGAACACCGCGTCGTCGATCCACTCGAGCAATCGTCGGCGACTGTCGGCCCCGGGAGCCGTCTCGCCATGCGGCGGCATAATCCGATTGGCAACCAGCTGCTGAACCTTGTCCCAGCTATCCTTGTCCGCCAGCAAATCCGCGTACTGGGAATAGGCATCGAAAGCCCATCGACCTTCGCTGGTTTGGCGCGTATGGCACTGGCCGCAGTAGTTTTCCAACACCGGCAAGACGTCGCGCTCAAAGGCAGCTCGTCCAGCATCGACGCGCGCTTCTGCAGGCTGTGTCGACGTCGCCGACGGCGAGCGAAACAGCTGGTCCGGCGCATCCGACTTTTTTCCGTCGGGCTCCTGAGCCTGGCAGTTCAGCAGCGCGACCAGTAGCCACCCGAAGCATGTGACAAACGACAGCCAACTGCGGACCGGCGCGATAAAGTGCGAACAGCTGGCGGTGTTGGTCAATCGATGACCGCGGACGCGAGCATAGGGAAGGAAATGCATGGCAGGGAATCCGGCTTGAGATCGAAGCGAGCTCCATTATGGGGCGGCGTGACCGCGCATGCTACCTCGGGCGGATCGCCGCGCGGGCGATGCACGCGAACGCCTTCGCCAAACGACGCCCGTCCGCCAATTGGCCAAAGACGGTTCCTATTCTACATCTCCCTGTGTAGAATAAATGCCGCCCGGCGACGAGGGGTCGATGGTGACATCTGCGGCTGTCTCGATCCGGGAAGGTAGTCAACGGTTAAAAGTCTACGGTGCGAGGAGCGGTCGGATGAGACATACTGGAAGTTCACGGTGGGGCAGTGGCCTACCACACCGGCCTTTTCAAAGAACCGTCAAAAAAACCGAGCTTCGCCGGCCTGGTGATCACCATCCCCCTCGACGACCAGTAGGACAGGCCTCCGGCCTGTCACTAAAATCCGAGATGAGCCCTAAATGCACAGCACTCCGAAAAATCTCGATCGCACAGCATCCAGGTTGGCCCAAATTTCGAGTGTCGACACCGAATCGCTATGACTTATCCGCTGGTGAGAAAGTACAGGAGCGCCCACTGGAAATAAACCAGCACTGCTCGTTTTGTGACAGGCCAGAGGCCTGTCCTACAGTAGGACAGGCCTCTGGCCTGTCAACCAAAAACGCGCCGCTCCTGAAGACCGCAGGTCAGCCAAACCGCCCTGCTCCTCCGGTGCCATCCGGTGGCGTGAACACCGGAGGCGTTAAGTCGAGCCGTGACAGGATGACAGGCCAGAGGCCTGTCCTACTGAACGTTGTTACGCTCAACGCGATGGCGACTCTTTTTTGTCGCTGGTAGTCGAAAGATTTTGAAGTACCGAGCGATCGGTAGTTCGGCTAATGAATCTCACGTTTCCGTCGGCCATTACAGCATTCAGGCCGCCCGTGTGCTGTTTGCGGTGCTTTCCTTTGGCCAACACCCGAACGTATTCAGCAACGTCGATGTCCCGCGGCGCCATCCAGTGAACGCACTCGGAGTCCACTTCAACGACCAACAGCGTGTCGCCTGCCTTGCCCTCGAATTCAGCGTTACTCGCGGCGCGTGCCCCTAGGGATGTCGTGTCGTCGCCACAGAGCGCGAGATATTGAGTGACCAGTGCGCGGTCCGTCGGCTCGGCGCTTTCACCGCCTTGCGAAGAAAAGCTGGGACACCGATACACGATTGGGATCTCCCGTGCCAGCCGACGGTTGTTCGGTCCGTTCCAAGGTTCGTCAAAACGGTATTGCTCATACAGAGCGCCTTCTTCTAGGAACGGCAGAATCAAGACACGCCAGCTGTGCATCCGGATTCCGTCGGCATCTGTGGTGTAAGCGGGCGGAAGTGTCCCATAGACGCCCACGTAGTTGCGTAGAGCCAGTGCAATCTGTTTTAAATTGTTGGCACATTGCAGCCTGTAAGCAGCTGGGCGCGCCGATCTTGTGGCCGGCAATAGCAGGCCAACTAGCATTGCGATGATCGCGACTACCGCGAGGCCTCGAAGAATCTTGGAGCCTCGCTGTTTCTTCGGGCGTGGCTCTATCGGACAATCCGAACTCCGAAACGCGTCGACAATCTCGTTCATTCTGGCACCTCATTCTGAGTGCGTATCAACCCTTCTACTCCTGCTTGCGTCAAGTAGTGCCGCCAAAGCTCATAGCTGCCGAGAGGGATGAGCCAACTGACCCAAGCACTGAACCGGTAGCAAGTAGTCGGCTCTAACTGCAGCAGCAACACAACCCCCGATATCAAACGCAGGAGTAATGGCGAACCCAAGAGTATGCAGCTGCGAGTTGCCCAGCTTCGATGCAGGTGTAGCTCACCTTTGCAAGCGTAGTGAACTGCCATGATGATACAGCCCGCAGTCGCCGCAGAAAGTGCAGCCAGTCCGGTACCGGCAATGGGTCCAGCGAACGCATGGCGGGCCATCACGAAACCGCTGGGCACGACGACCAGCAATACGATTGCCGCTTGTACGCGTCCGGCAAAGCGATGGATGTGAGCCGCGCGGTAACGGTCGAATCGAAGGAGATCGTGACCGCTAAAAAGCAGGAACAAACCCACGATCAGAGTCAGTGGCGCGCTGACGATGTGTGCGTAGAACGCGGCGCGGTAAGCGCCATGAAATGAAGCTTCTCGGCCGCTTAGGAATTCGGAACTAAAGTCTGCGGGGAAATACCACTGGTACTGATAAAGGATCGATAAAAAGACCTTCAGCAGCAATACCGATGCGACGATTACGGCAACAGCGTATAAGCGGCTTGAGCGAAGAGATAATTGAAAGTCATGCACACAATCACGGCAGCGCCGCTCCTGACAAGTCACAATTCAGTCTTACCGCCATGTGCCTCCGGTACCATCCGGTGGCGTGAACATCGTTGGGTCAAGCCGTGACAGGCTAGAGGCCTGTCCTCCAGTAGGACAGGCCTCTGGCCTGTCAACCAAAAAACGCGCCGCTCCTGAAGTGTCACAGGTCAGCCAAACCGCCCTGCTTCTCCGGTGCCATCCGGCGGCGTGAACATCGGCGCGTTTGGTCGGGCTGGTCATTGGGTGACAGAGCGACGGGGTGAACGGGCGACAGGCTAGAGGCCTGTCCTACTGGAGGACGGGCCGCCAGGGCGCAGCTGGCTAGGGTTCAATGGTGACGACCATGCGTCGGTAGGCAACCAGGGGCGGGCTGCCGCTGTCTTCAACTTGATAAATGATGTGAACCGTTCTTGGTTGGTCGACCTCCGGCGCGACGAAGCTGGTGCTCAGACCCTCGTTGGTGCGCAAAGTCAGTTGCCGCTCGAGCGTGCCTGCTTCCGGGTAGACGAACCAGGTGTGCTCGAGCGCATCCCCGTCGGGATCGACTGTCCCGGCAGCGGAGAGATTTACTGTCTGGCCAGATTTGCACGCGCGGCGCAGGATGCGCTTTGTTTCATCTCCGGCCAGGACCGCGCGCGGTGGGTGATTGGCTGCTTCCCGCGAATCGGCTACGCACCAGTCCATGCGCGCGCGAAAGTCGCTTTGTAACTGCGCAGCCCAACGCGCCAGCGTGCTGTCGCGATTGGTCTGGCCGCGCCAGGCGTCCTGCTGGTTCGCGCAGTAATACGGTTTACCGGGGTAATCTTCGCACGGTCCGTGCCGACCTGCCCAACTGCCCCACGTCGGTTCGTTTGGATCGTTCATTCCGGTAGGAATTAAGTAGAGCAGCATCATCGTATCGCCCTCTTTCTGCTTGAGGCCAGTGTTCATCGGATACATGGCTCCCAGTGGACCATGGCCAGTGAGCACATCGCGATGGATATCGAATCCACCTGCGGTCGCCGTTAACTGCGAGAAACGATGGTACCAGCGAACGCCTGCTTCGGGAGGTTGGGACGTGTTGATCCACAACGGAAAGGGCGGCTCGATCTTCGTCGTGTGCTCGCCGAACTTATCCGCCGAGCAGAGGCGCAGCCGGCTCTTGAAAGCCGCGTAGCCGCTCGCTCCGCGCTGACGGAGAACGCGGTCGAGAGCCCGCTTTAGACAGCTCTCGGCACTTCCGCGATCCGTTCCCCAGTTGCAGAACCAGACCGGTCGCTGATCGGGACTGTCGACCGAGCGGATGATCAGTTCGACGCCGTCATCGCGGTCGTCATAGCCGGCAACGGTCCGCTCGAGCAGCTCGTCAGGACGCGGATAGCCCGCGGCGTGCCGCATCAAGTTTGGGTAACACTCGCCATACGCGTTGACCATGGCTCTAACGATGCCCAGACCATCGCGGACCGGGTCTTCCAGGTCGTCAACCCCGGGACGTCCGTCGTGTTCCAGAACCTGGTGAT
>JBQCJB010000909.1:0-7483 GCA_051953155.1 Aureliella sp.
ACGGAACCGGGCGAATGCCTTGGCCACCGAGCGCCGCGGGAGCGAGGGTCATCTCCGGCAGCGCAGCGCTCGACGCAAGCGGCGCAGCGCCGCTTGGGCCCGCCTGCCCGATCAAGCCAGGCAGCATTCCGCTGTCGACGGCCGATTCCGCCACCGGCGGTGGGCTCGGGACGACCTCGACCGGCGGAACTTCAGCCTGCGGGATCTCGATGAGTGGAATCTCTGTGCGTGGAATCTCAAGCGGCGGGGCGGCGAGCGGCGGCGGGAGCGATCCGGGCCGCGGCCCTGGCGGCCGCAGTTCCTCAACCGCCGAAGCCGACTGCCCTGCGCAAATGCCCAGCGGCACTGCCGACAGCCACAGCAGCGTGCTCAAAGAAAGCCCGGTGATGCGAGAGCCCATCCTGGTGATTTTCTGCGCGCCTCGTGCGAGAAGTTGACTCAATAGATTTCGAATTCGACCGCTTGCGGATGCACGTCGAGAGTTTGTTCGAGCATGCGTCTTTCCATCTCGGGTGTCGCGGTGCAAAAGCGCATGAAGTAGATCGGCTCCATGCGGCTGCGCAAACGCACACTCAAGCGATATGTACCGGGTTGCTCGACCAAGTGTCCCGGTATCCGATAATTAGCCGGCCGCGCGCCCAGAGCGGGGACCGAGTGGGCTTCCATGCGCACAAAGGGGGGATGATTCAGCACCGTGATCGGCAGCGCGCCGGGTCGCAGGAAGGGCAATTGGTCGATGTCGACGTTGACCGGCAAGTACATTTCGCGATCAGTGCCTTTAACGCCAGTGATCAAGAACTTGGTTTGCAAGTTCAGCAATTGGTGATCGGGCGGGATGAGCCCCTTGCGCACTTGCAGCGAGTGCTGGTCTGCCAGGTCGCCGTTGCCGTCCAGATAACCCGACTCCCATAGCCAGCGTCCATCGGGGCCGGTCAGCACGACGTTCAGCCACAGCTGAGGCTGAGCGCCCAGCGAGCCGGTCGGCAGGTTGTGTCCGTCGCTCTGGTTGCGCACGACATACTGCACATGCAGATCCTCGCCGGCGCGTCGCGACGACGTGATCGCGGGACCATCGATGACGGCCCCATTGGCCAGCGTGCGGGTGGCATACTCGCGTTTGAGCGCCAGCAGTTGGAAGTTCTCGTCGAGCACTTTACGCGCGTCGCGCCGCTCGTCGGTCGTCGACCAATTGGGCGGGAAAGCCGCTGCTCGATCGGCAGCCGATCCGCCGGCGCTGAACTGTTTCTCGAACTCAGGTGTACCCCAGCCGGCTCGCCAGTCGAACTCGAGCCATTGTTCGACATTCCAGCGCAGCGATTTTTCATTGTGCGGAAAGAGCCCGGGGTGGGCGATCGAGTTGCCCGGACCGTGGAACATGTGATTGGAGTGCTTTCGCACGCGCGAGGGATCGCCCCCCGGATAAATGGCCTTGCCGTCGACGATCGCGGCCGGCGCGCACTCGTAGCCGAGGTCCTTGCCGGGTTCGAGGCCCATGTGGCAATCCTGGCAGGTCGCGCCGCGAGCTCGCGCCGGACTGGCGCGGTACTGAGCCCAGACGACCTCCAGGGCGACACCCGGATGAACGACCACCTGATGGCACGAGACGCAGAACGCGCTTTCGGAAAGTTGCTCGAACTTGATCGCGCCGCGGTGCATCTCTTGCCCTGGGCGTTTGTCGCTGGGGTCGAGTTTGACTTTGTAGTTGTCGGCGTCGGCGATGACTTGTGCGATTCCTTGTCCGCCGAGGTTACCGACGACCGGCTGGAAAATATCGCCCGGTTCGATGCGCCGCTCGCCGTTGACTCGCCCGTAACGTTCGACGACGCGGTGGCAGGCGACGCAGGTGATGCCTTCGCGAAAGACGGCCGGCCCGTCCATCAACGGAGCCTCGCGCGGAAACTCCATTTGCGTCGCCACGGGCGCATGGCAGCGGATGCAAAAGTAGCCGATCGTCCCTTTGGTGATGTTGGTCATCGCTTGTTCGAAGCGCTGGAACATCGGCGAAACGGCGGCGTAGGCGTGCGAACTGACGCGCCACTCGTCATAGATCTTCTGATGGCACTTGGCGCACTTGAGCGCCGATGGGTAGAGCGTTTCGGCGAACACGTTGGCGTGCGGATCGGCCCCTTCGGGCACGCCATCGCGCGTCGGGCGGTCTTGCCCATGCCCCGCGCCGCGAAGCGTTTGGTCGAGCGGATCGGCCGGTTGTTGGCTCATCGCCTCCAATTCGTCCAATCCATCGCCACCCAAGGGCGTCGCCAGCAAATCGTCGTCACTACCGCTGACCAGCAACGAGGGCAGCTTCAGTCGGGAATACCTCATCGCGGGCGGTCGCTGGTCGGCGGAGCGCTCGCCGGCGGCGGGAGTTTGAGCTAACGCAGGTGCGCCGCTCAGGGCGAGGCAGAGGAGGCTGCTCGCTAGCAAGCGCGTGCCAACCGTCGTCCAGCTTGTAGGCAGGATGCGAAAAACCATGAGCTCTCTCTAACGCGATCGGTACCGGCGCCCTTGGACTAACAGTGGGATCGGTCGCCACAATCGCTGCCATGATCTTTGGCGTCGCCTGCGGCATAGACGCGCCCAGCGGCGCGGTGCCTACGAAAGGCAGACTTTGCCCGGTAGAGCGACTCTGCCCGACCGAAGAACTCTGCGCCAGCGGCACAACCGGAAAAGTCGCTCGAGCCGAGCGGCCAACTGCCGCGCATTTTCAACCAACTGCCGGCCGCTGGTTCGAGCCACATTTCGAAGAGACATAGAGTTGTGTTGGTCGCTGTAGTGAAACTTGGTTATTTCAGGAATCAAAGCCATGAACCCAAGCGAAGTTACGCGCGCATTCCGTTGCAGCATCGATCCTGAGCGGTCCGCCGGGCGGATGCGACTGGGCTGGCGCGCGCATAACGTGCGCGTGATCGATACGTCGCGCGACGCCTTTACGGTACAGGTTTCCGCGACCACCTTTTACCGCTTCCACGAAGGGAGTCGGGCTGTCCTCGAGTTCAATGGCGAGACGTGGGACGTGCAGTGCACAGCCCTTTTCAGGATGATCGACGACCGGTATCACCTGACGATGGCCCGTGTGAAAGATCGCACGACGGTCTGCGGCCCGAAGAGTTCCTGGTGGTCGCTGCTGCCTGGGACCGGCACCGCCAAAGACCCGGTGCTCCCGTTGGCGCTGCTGGTCTCGTTTCTACTGGCGTGCGTCGCGCTGCCCGGCATGGGCGATTCGCTAGGAACCGCCCCCAAGATTCGCAAAGTCGTCCAAGACGTCTGGCGCCGCGCCACCGGCACCTAGTAGGACAGCCCTCCGGGCTGTCACTTACTCTTGTGGCACACCCCTCCGGACTGTCACTCTCGCTTCATGACCAGCCCTGTGGCCGGCACACTCTCTGTGTGGGCCAGCCCTCCGGGCTGTCACTTACTCGCTCTTCACCATCCGCCGCGCCTCCCCAACGACCGCTAGACGGCCCGGCTCTCTGCGCGGCGCGGTGCCGAGGTCACCGGGGCGGGTTGCTGACGATTGGCAATCCACAGCAGTACCGGCGAGGCGATGAAGATCGAGCTGTAGGTACCGACGACGATGCCGACGAACAGCGCGAAGGAGAAGCCGTGGATTCCTTCGCCGCCGAAGAAGTACAGCAGTGCGATCGTGACCAAGGTCGTCGAACTGGTCAGCAACGTCCGGCTGAGCGTCTGATTGACGCTGGCGTTGACCATCGCCGTCGTCAGCCGCGGGCTCTTGCCGCGGACTTCGCGAATGCGGTCGAAGACCACGATCGTATCGTTGAGCGAGTAACCGATGATCGTCAAGAACGCGGCCACCATGATCAAGTCGATCTTGAAATCGTCGATCATCAGGAAGCCCAGCGGAGCCGCCAGCCAATGGCACAGGGCCACGATGCCCAAGGTGATCAGGACGTCGTGCAGCAGTGCGATCACGGCGGCCAGACCGTAGGACAACTTCTGGAACCGGAACCAGATGTAGGCCACAATGAAGACCAGGCTGACCAGTAGCGCCGCGACGGCTTTCTGCTGCATGTCGCCGGCCACGCGCTGACCGATGTTGCTGAGCGATAGCCAGACCGGTTCGCGTTCGACCGAGCCTTTCAAGGCGCTGGCGATTTTCTGCGCATCCTGCTCTTCGACCGGCAGTTCCACGCGCCAGTTGGCAAAGCCAGCCACGGACTGGGCGTTCCAGTCCTTGGGCGCTGGCACGGGGCTCATGGTCAGCTGAGCCGCCGTGAGATTCAGTCCCGCCTCGCTGGCAGCCCGCTCGACGTACGCTCCGAGAGCTTCGTAGTTGACCAGCGCACCGGAGTCCTTCGGATCCCCAGCACTCTTGCTGAAGTTGACCGTCAGGATGCTGCGCGCCTTGGGCTTTTCCGGAGCCGCAACTGGGGTCGCAGCTTGGCCGGGAGCTGACGGCGCTGTGGCTGTCGTGCCCTCTGCAGTTGGCTTACCCTCAGCAGCGGCTTTCTCTGCGGGAGCGGACTTGTCCTCGGCGGCCGGCTTTTCTTCAGCAGCCGGTTGATTCTCGGCGGGCTTAGCCTCTGCGGCGGGCTTGTCCTCTGCGGCGGGTTTGTCCTGTGAAGACTTTTCCGATTCGGTTTTTTCAGCCGCGTCCTGCTCCTGGACTGGTTGGAGCCAAGCGGTCAGGCGGCCGACCGGCGGTCCGCGTCGCGGAGCGCGAAGGCCGACTTTCTGACCAGGCTCGACCGCCACGTCGACGCGGTAGGTCACGAGTTTGACTTCCGGATGTTGGCTCAGCCCTTGGACCAAGCGCTGCTTGAGCTGTTCGACTTCGGCGAACGAAGTATCGACTTTATAAACCGTGTTGTACGGTTCTTGCTCGATCCGCTGGAGGGTCGACTCGATGGTTTGCCCTTGGTCGTCCTTGTCGAAAATTTGGGAGATGATCGGACGGAAGCGATCCGGTTCGATCGGATCGGCCAATTGAATCGTCGCGCTGGTGCCACCATTGAAGTCGATCGCCAGGAAGTTCCGGCCGCGGTAGATGACCGCTGCCAAGCCGACGACGATTAGCAGAGCGGATATGCCGACGTTGAACCGCTGCCACGACATGAAGTCGACATCTTTGTCACCCAGCAGCACGCGGCGCAGCCAGGCGATACCATCGGACATGCTCAGACTGATTGCTCCGGTCTTTTCGGCGATGTCGAAGACGATGCGGGCACAGAAGACCGCGGTGAACATGCTGACCAAGATACCGATGATCAACGAGACGGCGAAGCCGCGGACCTGATCGGTTCCGATCCAGTACAACACGATGGCGGCGATCAAGGTCGTCAAGTTCGAGTCGACGATGGTCGTGAAGGCTCGATCGAAACCGTTGCGGATCGCCATGCGCGCCGTGGAACCCTTGGCGACTTCTTCGCGGATGCGTTCGAAGACCAGCACGTTGGCGTCGACGGCCATGCCCAGCGTCAGCACCAGACCGGCCAGACCGGGCAAGGACAGTGGCTGTTGGATGAGGATCATCGTGGCCCAAATCATCAGGCCGTTGAGGATCAGAGCCAGCGCTGCGACCACTCCGGAAAAGCGGTAGTACAGCAGCAAGCAGAGGATCGTGAGGATGACCGACAGAATCGACGCGTACGTTCCCTTTTGGATCGTGGTCGCACCGAGCAGAGCGCCGATGCGGTTCTCGCTAATCGGCGCGGGGCTGAGGGCCGCAGGCAATTTACCGGCTCGCAAGATCGAGACGATGAAGTCGACCTCTTCCCGCGTGAAGTTGCCTTGAATGATACCGTTGGTGCTGATCGGCGAGTTGAGCTGGGGAGCCGACAGGACGCGCTCGTCCAGGATGATCGCCATGCGGCGGTGGAAAGCGCCGTCGGGTGTCGGCTGGTTGGCCGCCGTCAACTGGAACATGCGAGACGATCCAGCCGTATTCAAATTGAAGGCTACGGCAGGCAGACCTTCGCGATCGTAGGTGAAGCTGGCGCTGGCCAAGTCGTCACCCGAGACGAGCACGTACGGGTCGCCGCCAGGGCCTTCCAGAGCCATCAACACGTCGATGTTTTCGATCTTCTGGCTGGCCAGCCACTTTTCAAAAGCGTTGTCTTCATCGGGCAGTTGCGGCGGTTCGAGAATTCTGCCGGTCTGGGCATCGCGAACCACGTCGCCGAGCACACCGGTGCGCAGCAACCGCAGGCCTCCTTTGCCTTCCTTGCGTCCGACTTCGTACCACTGCCCGACCAGTCGCGACTTGTCTTCGCTATAAACATCGCGGAGGGTCGGCGTGGCCGAATTGGCCAGGGCTCGGGCCGCCTGGATAATCGGGCCGTGGTCGCGCTGGTTGGCGACGATCCGGAATTTCAACTGACCGGCTTCGCGGATGGCTTTCTTGATTCCGTCGACTTCGAACGGATCGATGTTGGGCACGACGACTTCGATTTGGTTCTCGCCGTAGGGGCGAATCGAGACGTCCTTGGTACCCGAGGGGTTCAGCCGGTTTTGCAGCGCGGTGACGACCGCCCCAGCCTTGACCGGTTCGCTGCCCGGAGTCGTGTTTTGCAGAACTTCATAGACCAGGATCGTACCGCCGCGAATATCGATGCTCAGCGGAACGCGAAAGCCAGCCATCAAGCAAACGATCAGCGTCGCCGCAATGACGAACGTGGCAAAACCGACGCGGCCGCCGATGGTCGGCATCCGCAATCGCTTGGCCACGAAATTGCCGAACAAGAAGGGGAGGGTGAACAGCGCCAGCACGATGGCCACGTTCCGCGTCCACAGCACCCACTCGTTCGCCATCCACGACTTCGGTTCGGTCGAGGCGATCGCGTCGGTAACACCTTGTGCGGTCTGTGCGACTGCCGATTGCGCCAGTAGCGCGAAATCAAATTCCGACATAGCCTTAGAATTCCATATTGGTTGGCGAGCCGGCGCGGCTCATCTGATACTTCTCAATCGGGCTCTCAGCTGGTTTTGGCTTCACTGCTCACGACCCGCGCGATTGCTTCGCGGCCGACCGTCATCTTGGCGCCGCTGGTCTCGTCGATGCGCAAGGTCACCGTGCCTGCATCCGGAGCCGTCTGGACGACCGTGCCGTGAATTCCACCGGTGGTGATCACGCGATCGTTCTTTTTCAGATTGGACAGGGCTTCGGCCAGGGCCCGCTGCTGGGCCTTCATTTGCCGTTGCTGAGGCCACAGGACGATCAAAAAGAACAGGACGAAAATCATCAACATAAAGTTGAACGGGCTGAGCAAAACCTCGGTCAGCGAACCGGGACCGGCGGGTGCGCCGCCGGCACCACCAGCCGGCGCCGGTTCAGCCCCTTCGGGCGCAGCCTGCGCTAGCAAATGCATGCCGCCGGTCCAGTCCAGTGATCGCAACCAATTCATACGTTCGCTCAGCTTTCATCCCGCCAGAGAAATGCGTCAAATCGCAAATGATACGACCGGCCAAAAGCTGCCACAAGGCCTAAAGCATGCTCAGCCGCCGCACGGCAGGCTGGGCCGCT
>JBQCJB010000910.1:0-2046 GCA_051953155.1 Aureliella sp.
GGGAGAGGGGGCTGGGGGGTGAGGGGCAGCACTACCCAAGCAGCCCAAACCCAATCCTGAAACCCAATTCAACACGGCGCATCGAAGACTCATCTCAGCGCTAGTCGCTTCTGGCATCGCAGGTGCGAAGATTGTAGAGCCACAAGCCTTCGAGAGGGAGACCCAAGAGACGCGTGCAGGCTGCCTGAGAACTAGCCGGCGGCCGACTTGGTTCGCAGCGGTTTGGGCAGGGGGAAGTGAACTTCCTCTTGGCGAATGACTTGCTCGCGGACCGACGCGCCGTAGCGCGAGGCTAACCAGTCGAGCGTTTCCATGACGACCGACTCCGGCGCGCTGGCACCAGCCGTGATCAGAACGGTCTCGTCCCCTTGGAACCAGCTGGGGTCGATATCCTGCGGGCCATCGATCAGATAAGCCGCCTTGCCGCTTTCCCGCGCCAGTTCGCGCAGCCGCTGGCTGTTGCTGCTGTTCTGGCTGCCCAGCACGACGACGGCGTCGGCCTGCTCGGAGAGGATGCGCACCGCTTCCTGGCGGTTTTGCGTGGCATAACAGATGTCTTCCTTGGGCGGTCCTTCGATCCACGGGAATCGCGTCCGCAGTCGCTGGATGATCCGATTCGCATCGTCAACGCTGAGGGTCGTTTGCGTCAGGTAAGCCAGCTTGGTTTCAGGAGCGAAATTCAGTTGCTCGACGTCGTCGCAATCCTCGACCAGGATGATCGCTTCAGGCGCTTCGCCCATCGTTCCCAAGACTTCGTCGTGGCCATCGTGCCCAATCAAGATGATCGTGTAACCACCCTTGGCGTACTTGATCGCCTCTAGATGCACCTTGGTCACCAGTGGGCAGGTCGCATCGATCGCAAACAATTTCCGTTCGCGAGCCACCGCGCGAATGGCCGGCGAGACACCGTGAGCGGAAAACAAAACGGTCGAACCGACTGGGACCTCGCTGAGCGAATCGACGAAAACCGCACCTTTCTCGCGAAAGGTGCGCACGACATACTGGTTGTGCACGATCTCGTGATACACATAGATCGGCGTGCCAAAGCGTTCGATCGCCAGGTTCAGGCTTTCGATAGCCATGTTGACGCCGGCGCAAAAACCTCTGGGTGCAGCCAGAATGATTTCCATAATTTTTTCGACAGATCGCCGCGAGCGAGAGAATTGATCGTGAACGTTTCCATTATGGCGGCAGCACTTTGAGCGTGGACAGGTCCCGTTGGGATTTTTTTGAGCAGTTGGCGGAGTTTGGCCCCGAAGGCCGACGCCGAACCAGTCCGATATCACAGGCCCAGGCCGAAGCCTACTGCCGCCGCGTGGCTCGCGACCATTATGAAAATTTCCAGGTCGCCAGCTGGTTTCTTCCTCGGCATCTGCGCCAGGACTTCGTGAACATCTATGCCTACAGTCGCTGGGCTGATGATTGTGCGGACGAAGTCGGCAGTCGCGATGAAGCCTTGCGGCTGCTTGATTGGTGGCAAGGCGAACTGGAACGACTGTTTGCGGGCCAGCCAGCTCAGCATCCGATTATGCGCGCCTTGGCAACTACGATCCAGCGACACGGGCTCTCCAAGACCCCGTTTCTGGAGCTCATCAGCGCATTCGCCCAGGATCAGGTGAAGCGGCGTTATGAATCAGCCGCGGAGCTAGATGACTATTGCCGGCGGTCGGCCAATCCGGTCGGCCGCCTGTTGCTGGGTCTGGGTGGTTGCGACGCTGACGCAGAGAATGTGCGGTTGAGCGATTCGATCTGCACCGGGCTGCAACTGGCGAACTTCTGTCAGGATATGGCCCGCGACGCCGGGCTGGACCGCATCTATGCTCCGCGGCAACTCTGGACGGCGCATGGCGTCGATGAAGCGATGATCCTGGCCGCCCGCCCTACCCCACCGCTGAAGGCCATGCTGCGAACCTGGGTCAGCCGCGCGCGAGCCGATCTCGACGCCGGCGGAGGCTTGCCCGAGCGCCTACCGAAGTGGCTGGCATTGGACGTACGGCTGTTCCGCGGCGGTGGGCTGGCGATCTTGGACGAGATCGCTCGAGCCGG
>JBQCJB010000911.1:0-4310 GCA_051953155.1 Aureliella sp.
GATTAGTCTTACTCCAACCGTGTCGCACACAATCCGGAATCGGTACTTGCCATGTTCTTTCCGCCGCAAATGAGTCGCCGCGAGCTGCTGTGTCGCTCCGGCATGGGAATGGGAGCCGTCGGGCTAGCGTGCATGTTGGGCGAGGAGCAAGTGCGGGCAACGGGGGCCGCCGCGGCAGGTCGATCGGAAGCGACGCTGGCCCCCAAGCAGCCGCATTTTGCACCGCGCGCCAAACGAGTCGTGCATTTCTTCCTCAACGGTGGGCCGTCGCACGTCGATACTTTCGATCCCAAGCCTGCGCTTGCCAAATACGCTGGAGAGGCGATTCCCGAAACGCTGACGACGGAGCGCAAGACGGGCGCGGCCTTTCCCTCGCCGTTCCGGTTCCGCAAGTACGGTGACAGCGGCATCGAGGTCAGCGACTTGTTTGCCAAGACGGCGGCGCATATCGACGACATGGCCATCGTGCGTTCGATGTTCGCCCAGGTGCCCAACCACGAACCTTCGTTGATGCTGATGAACTGCGGTGATTCGGTGCAGCCGCGGCCCAGCGTGGGCGCCTGGGTCATGTATGGCTTGGGCGCCGAGAACCAGAACCTGCCCGGGTTCGTGGCGATGTGCCCGGGGGGCCACCCGATCAAAGATGCCGAAAACTGGCAGGCGGGATTTTTGCCTGGAGTCTATCAAGGGACGTTCGTCGATTCTCAGCACCGCGAGTTGCCGCGGCTGATTGAAAACATTCGCAGCCCGCATGCGAACGCTGCGGTGCAGCGCAGGCAACTGGATCTGCTCAATCGTTGGAATGCCGCGCATCGTCAGACGCACGACGATCCTCGCCTGGACGCGCGGATCAAGAGTTTCGAGCTGGCCTTCCGCATGCAGAGCGAAGCCGAGGAAGCATTCGACATCTCGCGCGAGACGGCGGCCACGCAGGCGATGTACGGGACGGGTGTGCACGGCCGCCAAACGCTGATCGCACGCCGCTTGCTCGAACGCGGCGTGCGGTATGTCCAGCTCTGGCATGGCAGCGGACAACCTTGGGACAACCACAATCAGATCGAGCAAAACCACCGGCGACTGGCCGGAGAACTCGACGGCCCAATCGCCGCCTTGATGACCGACCTGAAACAGCGCGGCATGTTCGATGACACGCTCATCATTTGGGGCGGTGAATTCGGACGCACACCAACGGTCGAACTGGGAGGCGATGGCAAGTCGCAACTGGGGCGCGATCACAATCACTACGGGTTTAGCGTTTGGCTCGCGGGCGGCGGAGTTCGCGGGGGCACGGTCTACGGCGCGACCGACGAATTCGGGTTCAAAGCGGTCGACCAGCCAGTCAGCGTGCATGACTTGCATGCCACCATCCTGCATCTGCTCGGCTTTGATCACGAGCGGCTAACGTATCGCTACGCAGCCAGGGATTTTCGACTGACTGACGTCGCCGGCCGCGTGTTGCGCGAGATCGTCGCCTGAACGTAGCCGGTGCGTGAGAAGCGTGGTCGTGATGGTTTGCGCGCCTGCTTTCCGACGCCGCCCGGCATCTCTGCGTAGCCGTCAAACTTTTACTGAGCCATGCGAGCCGCACGCCGAATGGCAAACAACGGCCGTCGGCATCCGCTCGGCATAACCGTCCCATGCCGATGATCCGATAACTCCGACAGGATGTGAAATATCGTTTCACGCGTATCTTGCCGCATGGACGGAATTCATGATTGCTCGGCCTGCCGTTACGAGCCTCGTCGGTTCATTGATGCTCTTCGCAGGGTGTTCGGCCAATCCGTTCCCTCGTGGAGCTTGGAACAGCAAATCCGCACCAGGAGCCGAGCAGCCAGCGGTTGCGGCCGGCGCGATCCCCGATTCCGACTCGCACCCGCTCGCCAAGCCGCTCGAGGCTCAGACGCCCGATAGCTCGGGCTCGGTAGTCGCCCAAGCTGGCGGCGTGCAGCATGGTTCGGTTGGGCAGACGGCGGCAACTGTACCGGCTGCGTCGTTTGCCTTGGCTACAGAACCTGCGCTCGGTGAACACTCCGGTCGCACGCGGCTGGCAGCCGCTGGCGATCGGCCGGTGCCTGCGATCACGGCTGCGTTGCCGCTAAAGCCGCTGGAGCAGTTGGGAGACGCGCCGGCGGCGGGCGAGAACGCGGCCGGGGCACCGCAACCGACCGAACTGCCACCTGGCACGGTTGTCCTGACGCTGGACAACGTGCTGCAAATGGCCGAGGCACAGAATCCGCAGATCCGCCTGGCGCGGGAACGCATCAACGAAGCCTATGCTCGAGCCCTTCGCGCCAACGCGCTGTGGTTGCCCTCCTTGCGGACCGGGTTGAATTACAACCATCACGAGGGGACGATCCAGGACGTCGCCGGCACGGTGTTTCCGACCAACCGCAGCGCGTTCTACGGAGGGCTCGGCGCCGGTGGCGTCGGCGCCAATTCGCCCGCCATTCCCGGCTTGATGGCTCAGTTTCATTTCGCCGACGCGCTGTTCCAACCGGAAATTGCCAGCCACCAGGCGGCCGCGAGGCAGTTCAGTGCCACGGCCACGCGCAACGACACGCTCCGCGATGTCTCGGTCGCTTACCTCGAACTGTCCCGCGCCGAGCATTCGGCGCAAATTGCTCAAGAGGCGGTCGCCAACACGCGGGGCTTGCTGGAGCTGACGCAGCGTTTTGCGGAGATCGGCCAAGGGTTGAACTCAGACTTCACTCGGATGCAAGCGGAATTGGCGGTGCGTTTGAACGATGACTTGACCCAGCAAGAGAGCGTGCGCGTCGCTTCGGCGCGGCTGGCGCAATTGCTGCACGCTGACTCCGGCGTTACGGTCGTCAGTGGCGAACCGGTGGTCGCCCCCTTGGACATCTTGAACTCCCAGTGCGATGCGGCAACCTATGTCGCCGAAGGGCTGATGCGCCGCCCCGAACTGGCCGAACAGAAACATCTGGTGTGTGAAGCGGTCGAACGCATGCGTCGCGAAAAGTTCGCTCCGCTGATGCCGAGCGTGCTGCTGGGAATGAGTTACGGCGCGATGGGCGGCGGACTAGGTAGCTCGATCGTCAACTCGGGTGATCGCTGGGACGCCGACGCGATTGCTTACTGGGAACTGCGGAATCTCGGGGTGGGGGAGCAAGCCGCCCGCCGCGAAACCGCCTCGCAAGTCCGACAGGCTCAGCTCCGCAAAGTCGCTTTGCTCGACCAGGTAGCCCGCGAAGTTGTCGAAGCCCACGCGCGTGTCACTGCCCGTCGCGCCCGCATCGAACTGGCCGAGAGCGGCATCGTCGCTGCTGAAAAGTCCTACCAGCTCAATCGCGAACGGATCGAAAATGCGCAAGGCTTGCCCATCGAGGTCCTGCAGTCGATCCAGGCCCTAACGCTCGCTCGGCGAGCCTTCCTCGATGCCGTGACCGACTACAACATCGCCCAGTTCCAACTGTGCCATGCCACCGGAGCGCTGGTGCAGTAACGGGACGCCCCGAGAGCTCATGGTAACATTCGCTCTGCGTCCCAACGCCAGCTAGCGAACCGCCTATTAAGGAACCGGTGGCCGATAGCCGCCACCTTGCAGACCGCCGACTTCGGGAATCCGCTCACCCGGCTCAAGCAGGTTGCGCAGCAGCTGGCCGGGGCGCCAAGGAGGATTGACCGTGGCCGGCGGCGTGGTGCCGGGCATTACTTCGCCCGCGCTCGGCGGCAGCACTGGCGTGGTGGGAACCACGCCGCTTGGAGGCAGCACCGGCACCGCTGGTGCGTCGGCTGGACCTTGGGTGCGCGTCAGCGGGACCGCGACACCAGCGGCCGCCTGCGTTCGCAGTTGGTCGCCTCGAGCGATCAGTTCCTCGCTGGGCGTCGGCGTTTCGGCGACCATGGTAATGTCGATGACGCGCTGGTCGCGAATTTCCCACGGCCACAGCGTCTCGGCGATGAAGTCCAGCGGAGGGATTTGGTACCACGGCGGGTTGATCGTCCGCAGGATTTTTTCGGTACGGTAGCCGTCGCCGACGACTTCGATATGCCGCGTGCCGTAATAAGTTAGCGATGTCGACGCTGGACTGGGACCGATCGCCTGCCGGTCGACGTAGACCATCGCTCCCGGAGGATTGGTGCGCACGGTCAATCGCCGCCGCACGCAGCCGGTGGCGAAAACCGACAGCAGCAGTGGCACGATGATCCAACGGTTCATTTGGTTTCGACTGTTCACAGACCGACTGCCCCGAAACGTAACCCGGCCGACTTCCGCGCGGAGTGTACCGAACAGTCGCCCAACGCCGCCAGAGCAGGTTTTCCAAAGTAGGACAGGCGTCCCGCCTGTC
>JBQCJB010000912.1:0-3878 GCA_051953155.1 Aureliella sp.
CAACCTGCTGGTCGGCGTCGACAACACCTTCGCCACGCCGGTGCTGCTGCGGCCTTTAGAGCTGGGGGTCGACATCGTCATGCACTCGGCGACGAAGTACTTCGGAGGCCACAGCGATTGCCTGGCGGGCGTGCTGGCGACCTCGTCAGTCGAACTACATAAGCAACTGTATTTCATTCAGAATGCGACCGGCGCGGTGCTCAGCCCTTTCGATGCATTTTTGCTGGCTCGCGGCCTGAAGACGCTCGATTTGCGGATGCGCGCGCAGTGCGCCACGGCGCTCGAACTGGCCGAGCGACTCGAGCGCCATCCGCAGGTTGAACGCGTGCTCTATCCGGGGCTGGCAAGCCATCCGGACCACGCCCGCGCTCGCGAACTGCTGGGCGGCCTCTTCGGCGCCATGATCACCTTCGCCGTCCGCGGGGGCGATGCGGTTGCGCGGCGCGTCGTCAAAGAGACCACGCTGTTCCATCTGGCGGTCAGCCTGGGTGCGGCGGAGTCGTTGATCGAACACCCGGCCACCATGTCCCACGCTAGCTACGATGCCGCGGCTAGACGCGCAGCGGGCATCGACGACAATTTGATTCGCATTTCGGTCGGCTTGGAAGACGTCGACGATCTGGCCGATGATTTGACCGGCGCTTTGGACCGAGGCGCACGGCACCAGCCCGAGAGCGTCTCGAGCTAGTGCGGCCGAATCTCGCTCGCGGCACTCTACTTGCGAAAGGCTACCGATGGACTCCGAAGCTTCTCGTCCGCAGGCGACGCGCGAAATCAAGCTGTTCACCGATGGTGCCTGCCGCCGCAACCCCGGACCCGGCGGCTGGGCATTTATTCTTCGCGACGTAAAGACCGGCAAGGAAATGACCGCCTCCGGCGGCGCCCCCGAAACGACGAACAACCAGATGGAACTGCAGGCCGTCATCGAAGGGCTGAAGGCCCTCAAGAAATCGTGCCGCGTGCAACTGCATTCCGACAGCAAATACGTGCTGCAAGGGCTGACCGAATGGATGGCCGGCTGGAAGAAACGCGGCTGGGTGCGGATTGAAGGGGGCAAGAAGCGGCCGGTCAAGAATGTCGAGCTCTGGCAAGAGCTCGACGCGCTGGTCGCGCGGCACTCCATCAGCTACCATCATGTCCGCGGCCATAGCGGCCACATCGAAAACGAGCGCTGCGATCAAATGGCGGTCGCGGCCAGCCACCAGTACGAGTGAGACTTTCTTTGCATACTTCTTTGGCGGAGTGCTTCGCCGTCCCCGCAGAATTTGAAATCGCCCAGAACGACCATCTCCGGGCAGCCTTTGCGGCCGCCGAAGCGGGCTCGCGCGTGATCCTGCATTACTTCGAACGCGGCGTCGAAATGCGAGACAAGGGGAACGTCGAACTGGTTTCGCAGGCCGATGTCGAATCGGAGCAAGCGATCGCGCGCGTGCTGGCCAGCCGCTTTCCCGACCATGCCGTGCTAGGCGAAGAGGAGCAGAGCGGTTCGGTCGCGGCTGAGCATCTGTGGATCGTCGACCCCTTGGACGGGACGAACAACTTCGCGCACCGCATCCCGCACTTCGCCGTCTCCATCGCCTACTACGAGAATCAAGTCGCCCAGTGCGGAGTCGTGGTCAATCCCGTGCGCGGCGACTGGTACTGGGCCACGCGGGGCGGCGGCGCCTTTTACAACGGCCAGCCCTTGAAGGTCAACGGCCACTCCCGCCTTGACCAGACGATGGTCGGCGTCGGTTTTTACTATGACCGTGGCCAAATGATGGAAGCCACGCTTGCGGCCGTCGGCGATTTCTTCCGGCAACAGATCCACGGCATCCGCCGCTTCGGCACCGCCGCGCTCGACCTGTGCCAAACCGCTGCGGGCATGTTCGGTGTCTACTTCGAGTACCAGCTCAGCCCATGGGATTTCGCAGCTGGCCGCTTGATTCTCGAGGAAGCTGGCGGCTGCATCACCGACGGTCGCGGCAACCCACTGCCTCTGACCAAGACCAGCGTGATCGCCAGCAACTCGCTACTGCACGACGCTGCACTGGCAATCGTCTCGAAGCACCATCTCTAACGGCCAGCCGCGGCAACAGCCTCAGGCACAGCGACAGCCTCAGGCACAGCGACATCCTCAGGCACAGCGACATCCTCAGGCACTAGGCCGCCGGCGGCTGATCTACCGGTTCTGGCCACCGGTGCGAGAGACTATTGGCAAGCATCGCGTCGCCGCGTGCACCTTAGCGATCCAAGAGAGCGATAAAAGAAAAAGGTGCGGATGAGAGGAGTTGAACCTCCACGACCTTTCGGCCACTAGAACCTGAATCTAGCGCGTCTGCCAATTCCGCCACATCCGCATAGGCAATTCCCAGTTTCCTGGGCCTCCGGTTTTCTCCCGGAGTGATGGCACCTATTGTCAAAAGGAGCCGCAGTCTGTCAATGGGTCCGGCGTCATTGCGATGGAATATCGGGCAGCTTGAAGACCGCAAAGGTTTCTTCCGGACCGACGCTCAACGTGCCCGCCGATATCGGATAGACGATTTCCAGCAACGGAGGTTCGCGCTGGATGCGGCGGTCGACGATCACATACTGAAAACCGTACCGCGCCTGCAGCCGCTTGAGCTGCTCAGTCGTCCAGCCGAGAGGCTCGCCTGCCGCGTTCCGCGGCGGCGCACACCGCCCGACACGGTCGTACCACTCCAGTAGCGAACGACTGTCCTGAGGAACGTCCTTGAACGATACGACTTCGGCCCGCCCGGCATACCACTTGAATGTCTGCTGCGCGCGGGGCGTCAAGAACAGCGCATCACTGGGTGTGTTTTCGGCCACCCACGCGCAAACCGCTTGCCAACGATAGACGACTTCCGGCCCCGACGCGTGCTCCGGACTATCCTCCATCAATAGGCTCTGATCGGCCGGCGCAATCTGCATCCGCCACTGCTTGACCACCTGACCGCCGACTAGCCACACAGTTATTAAGCAGAGCCCGGCCAGCCACACAGCCGCCCACTTCTTCGAGTCGCGCCAGCTGCCGTCACCGGCGGGCTTGCCGAGTACCGCTTCGGGCACTCGATTCATTCCGACCAGCCCTACGCTCCACAGACCGCACACCGAGGCTAGCGGAACCATGACGTCGGACCAGCGGAACCAATAGAATCTTAGCAAGCTGGCCGCCAGGTCCGGACGGAGTCGCGAACCAACGATGTCGATCAGGGCGCCGCAGCCGCTGATGGCGATCGACAGCCAAGCAATGCCGAGCACCGCCGGCATCAATGCGACCGCGTTCAGGCGATCAGCACGAGGACCGATCGGTAATCGCACTTTGCCACCGATCAAGGCAACGACGCCCGCAGGATTCGCGCGATACACCATGAGAGTCGCCGCGACGAACAGCCCGAGCGAGATCGCACCGGCGAGATGCTGGGACAGGCTGAACAGCCGAGGGCTTTGATGATGCGCCAAACGATAGAAGGCATGGATCTGCGCGACGACGACATCTCCCGATCTCGACGGACCGCCGATCATCGCTAGCGCCGGCAGAATTCCCACCATCGCGATGGCGACAGCTAGCAGACCCGCCGGCAACTGCGATCGCAGCGGAGCAGCACGGCGTCCAAACCAGAGCCAACCCAAAGCGAAGCTCAACCCAGCCCAGCCGCCGACCAGTGGATGGAATGCGACAGCCACGCTCGAGAGCAACCACACGCGGCTCCACTTCCCGGCAATCAATTCCGCCAAGGCCAACACGACAAACGGGTATGCCAGTGCCTTGGCTTCGAATCCCCCGACGGCCCACTCACCGGCCCAGTTACCCAACCGGACGGCGACGATCCAACCGGCGAGCATGACAGCCGCCGGTAACTGGGGCAGCCTCAGCCGTTCGGCCAAACGCTGCC
>JBQCJB010000913.1:0-3079 GCA_051953155.1 Aureliella sp.
CCCCCCCCCCCCCCCCCGGGGGGGTGGCACCCCCCCCCCCCCCCCCCCCCCCCCCGGGGGGGGGGGGGGGGGGGGGGGGGCGCCCGCCCCGCGTTGCCGAGCTGGCTTCGGGCGAAACAAACCTCGCCGAGCTTCGGAGTGAGGAAGCAGCCTCGCTGCGCGATTCACTCGCTACGTGCCTCACTCGCGCCCTGGTGAAACGTCGGCTTGCCAGATGTGGGTTAGCTCGACCAGATGCTCGACGGCGGCGAACATTTCGTCGAGCGAGACGAATTCGAGCACGCTGTGAATGTTGTGCTGGCCGACGGAGAGATTGGGCGTCGGCAAGCCCTTCTCGCTCAGCATCGCCCCGTCGGTGCCGCCTCGAATCGAACCGCGAGTGCATGGCCGACCGAGACGCTCGTATGCCCGCTCGGCAAACTCGGCGACCTCGGGACGAGCCCGCAGGCTGTCGGCCATGTTCCGGTACTGCCGCTCGCGAACGATCTCGAACCGCAGGCCGGGCGTCTGATGCTCGAGTTCATCAGCCGCGCGGCGGACCAGGGCTTCGTAGCGGTCGAGGTGTTCGGTTTCGAAACTGCGCAGCAGCACTCGCAACTCGGACGCACCGACGCCCCCTGAGATCGTGTAAGGATGCAGAAAGCCCTCTCGGTCTTCGGTCGTCTCAGGCGAGAGATGGTCTTGAGGCAAACGAGCGACCAGTTGGCAAACGCCGCGGAGCGCATTGACCATCCGCCCTTTGCCGATCGACGGATGAATGTTGTGCCCAATGGCTTTGATGACCAGATGGTCGGCTGAAAAGTTCTCGCAGTCCAGCTCCCCTGCCCCGCTGCCGTCGAGCGTATAGCCGGCGACCGCATCGATGTCAGCAACCGGAACTTTGGCAGTGCCCTGTCCGATCTCCTCGTCGCAAGTCAGCAGGATTTGAACCGCCCCGTGAAGCAGTTCGCGATGTTCCATCAAATGTGCCGCCAGCTCCATGATCGCGGCCACACCCGCTTTGTCGTCACCGCCGAGCAGCGTCGTGCCATCGGTCGTTACCAAGGTATGCCCCACCAGATTCTGCAGCGCGGGGCAGTCGGCGACGCGAATCGTTTGCCCCGAATCTCCCAGCGGAATATCGCCGCCAGTGTAACGCTCGATGACGCGCGGCTGGACCCCTTCACCGGGCGCCTCTGGCGACGTGTCGAGATGGGCGTTGAGCAGAATCGTCGGCGCGTCGGCGACGGTCGCTGGTACGCGCGCCCACACCAGGCCGTTATCGTCCTGACGAGCATCGCCGAGGCCCATCGCTTGCAGTTCTTCGACCAGCAACCGGCCGAGCTGCAGTTGCCCTTCGGAGCTCGGGTAAGTCTTGGCGTCCGGCGCGGCCGACGTCGCGACTTGCACGTAACGGAGGAATCTTTGCAGGAGGCGTTGACGATCGATGGCTGGGCGAGCGGACAAGGAAACAATCTCCATCGAGGGATAGGTTCTGCGGTTCTGAGTCGCCGACGCGCGCCGGTGACGCGGTGGCTGTTGGGATGCGATTGTAACGTTGCCGTCGTCCCCGAGGGGGCGTGCCCAGGTTGAAGATCTGGCGACATGCGGCCATACTCTCGTCGCAGCGGCCAACGCGGCCCTGCGAAAGCCGGCAACCCTAGGAAGTCGCACTCGTGACTCGCGAAGTTCAATATCTGCTGTTCGATGTCGAAAGCGTGGCCGACGGAACGCTGATCGCCAACTCACGCTATGCGGGCGAGAATCTGACGCCGCGCGAGGCAATCGCCAAATTCCGACAGGAACTGGTGATCAGCAGCGGCAAGGATTTTATTCCCTACACCTTCCACATCCCGGTCGCGATCGTCATTGCCAAGATCCGTCCCGATTATTCGTTGGTCGAGATCGTATCGCTGGACCAGCCCAAGCATCGGCCGCACGTGATGACGCGGCACTTCTGGACCGGCTGGGAGGGTTACCAGCGGCCGACGTGGGTGACGTTCAACGGCCGCGGCTTCGACATTCCGCTGATGGAACAATCGGCGTTTCGCTTCGGCGTCAGCGTGCCCAGCTGGTTCAACGTCACCGAGCGCAGTTACCAACAGTACCGCAACCGCTACAACGTCCAGAGCCACCTCGACCTGCATGAATTCCTGACCAACTTCGGCAGCACGTGGTTTCGCGGCGGATTGAATCTAGCGGCCCAGTTGCTCGGCAAGCCCGGCAAGATGATGGTCCAGGGGGACATGGTCCAGGACCTTTATGCGGCCGGCAAACTGGCGGAGATCAACGAATATTGCCGCTGCGATGTGCTGGATACCTACTTCGTCTTTCTGCGCACCGCGCTGCTGATGGGACAGATCACGCTCGAACGCGAACAGGAACTGGTCCAGCAGACCAAAGCGATGCTCGAGCGCGACATGGCCAAGCATCCGGCTTACGCACAGTACCTCGAGCAGTGGGGCGACTGGCAAAATCCCTGGACCGAATGAGCCGCGTTGGGGACAGACTGTTAAATCACGAACGTCCAGTCATCCGCCGGTTCCACGGGCCCGCTTTGACGTGGGCAGCGATCACAGCGACCGGTGCCGATCCGATCATACGCAGCTTGGATCGCGGCGAAGGTGCTCGACCATAGCTGCGGGACTTCGCGAAAAATGTGGTCCTCGCCGATGTCGTCGACGATGCCTACGTTCTTCAAGGCGACGTACGCATCGTCGCGCACGCCGCTGAGCAGCACGACGCGCTTGGCCTGCTGCATGCGCGTCAAGAAATCATGCAGCACGTGCAGGCACACCGCATCCAGGTTGCGCACGTACCGCAGCCGCAGGATCACCACCTGGTCGGGCAACGCTTCCTCCTCGATGCGTTCGAGGGCCTCTTCGAAAGCCGGTGATGCTCCGAAGAACAGTTCCCCTTCGAAGTTCTCGATGCGCAGCCGCGGGCATACCGGATCGGAATCCAGCCGCTCGCGCACCGTTCTTTGCCCCGCCACGACCAGCTGCGTTACGTGAATGCGAGCTGCCTTCGGGACATAGAACAGGAACGAGAGCAGCACCCCGACCAGGATGCAGAACTCGACCGAGACGACGATCGCCGC
>JBQCJB010000914.1:0-8216 GCA_051953155.1 Aureliella sp.
CTGTTGCTGACTGCGACGCTCTTGGCGCCGACAACCATTAGGGAACCGTCGCCTTGCAAGTACGCGCTCAGCCCACTCCCCAGCTTGTTGATCTGAGCCACCAACTGCACCGCCACCTGATAAGCCGAATCACCGGCCGCACAAGGCACGATAGCCGCCCCGGTCGCATCGTTACGGAAGGTCAAAACCTTTTGCGTATTGTCCGGGAGGGTAATCGTCAGTTTGTCATTGTTGGCAAACGCGCTGCCGGCCGACGATGTCACGCGGATGCCATCGCGATTGTTCATCGTGATTTCGTAAACGCTGTCGCTCCGCCAAATGCCGGCCAGCGGCGTCAAGCGGATCGTGCGACTGTTGGCGTTGTAGCCGAACGTGTAATCGACTCCGGGCAGCAAGCAGCGGCCGTTCTCGGTCAGCGTGATCGCATCCTCGGTCACAGTAGCCTGGTCGGCACCGGTACCGTCGCCGTCGACTAACAGAATCGAGAAGTAGTCGAGCAGCCCGCTTTGAATGCGGATGAAGGTGTTGTTGCGATCGATGTCGACGTTGGACGAATCGTTGTCCTGCGGTTGCAGGATGACGGCTTGAAGTGCCGTCACGTCGGCCCGCTCGACTGCGCCGCGGTCCTTGAACACGTTCGAACCGACACCGCTCGAGTCGTTGACAGTCGGATCGTCGACGCGACGTTGTCCCAGGGCATCGCGGTCCGGCGCGAGAGCTGGACTCGGCGGCAGACCGATCGAGCTCTTGACCTGCGTCAGCGATGCCAGTTCCGCGAGCGCTTCCAGCGAACTGTCGATGGCGACCGAACCTGGTGCTGGGTAGAAGAATCCACCCGCGGCGTTGATAAAGGGCGAATTGGTCGATTGAAGTGCGAACGACTGCGGAGTGTTCGCTGGCACGACCTGCGTTGCCGCCGGAACGTTGTAGTACAGGTTGGCACCGATAACCAGGCTAGACGATGTTCCGGTTGCGTCGATGCCGGTTGCCGTGTTGGCGATGATATTGTTGAGGATAGCAGGAGCCGCACCTTCGTTGGCACGAATGGCGGTATCCCCGTTGTGAGTGCCGTAGATCGTGTTGTTCACGATCCTGGCGACCGTTGAAGGACGGGCAACATCCTGACCGGTCGTAGCGTTGTTCTGCGCCGGGTCGCCGCTGACCAGAATGCCGCCTTGCGCGTTGTTGGCCAGAACGTTGTTCATGACCACGACGCCGGGCGCCAGTCCGGCCGTGTTGATCGTCGGATAGTTCATCGGCGCGCCCGGGAACGTGGGGGCGCCATTGCCGCGCGGTGCCGCGTCGATCGTCAAACCGTACTGCGTGCTGTTGCTGATCGTCGAAGACGAAATGACGATCATGCCTTGATCGCGTTCACGATTGGTGTCGCCGCCGTCTTCGCCCATCACCGTGTCGCTGCCCCAGGTTTTCAGCGTCAGGCCCGTGTTGTTCGGGACGACGAGGCTGGCCGAGCGCGACATTGCGGCTGGACCGTGGAGCAAAATCAGCGTCGAGCCGGAGGGCGACTGATCGGAGCTGGGCGAGGAGAGCATTTCGCCTTGGATCGAAGCCGACACGGCCACGATTTGTTGCGAAGTCGTGCTATTGATCGCGTTGCGAACCTTCGTCGCCACCTGCTGCGCCGAATCGCTGGCAAACAATGCGATGCGGATATTGCCTGAGCCCACGCCCGTAGCGCGGTCGCCGGCAGACTGAATGACATCAAATTCGTAGGTAACCTGATTGACGCCGTCGCTGAGCGTAAAGGTCGCCCCGTCGGCGATGGCTGCCGCACCGGCAGAATTAACGTTCAGTCCAATCGTCTTAGTCAGACGATCGTTCGAGTCGAAGGAGCGCGAGGTCAGCGCGCCTAGGTTCATGCGCGTCTGCCCGCCCGCATCATCGAAGCCATACTCGGCTGAGGTGCGGATTTCCAGCTGGTAGCGCCCAGCTTCGATTTCGTTCACCTGGGCGCCGCCGATCGTGTAGCCGTTCTGCTCGTACTGCAGATTGTCGCTGAACAGCAGTTGGTTCTGCGCGTTACCAGTCCCAACATTGACCGGCGGTGCGTTGAGCACCATCTCGCCGCGCTCGGCCAGGCCGATGATCAAATCGTCGACGAACAGCCCTGTAAAGGCATTATTCTGCAGCTGGCGACTCTGGCTGGCCAGCGAGGTCCCACTGCGCTCGAGCGAATAGACCGAGGTCCCGTCGGGAGCGATCGCCCAGGTGGTGCTGGTGACCAGAGTGCTGCTGGAGTTACTTTGAACCGTACGCACTTGTCCAACGCCCGTACCGGCTACAATCCGCACGGTGTACCCAGCCCATTGATTAGCGAACCAGGACTGCGAAAAATCGCTGATCGAATTGGCGGAACCACTGTTGGCCAGCCCGGCACGAACATTGCGCACCAGATCGTTTCCGAAAGTGTCGCCGATGCGATCGGACATCAATAGCGGGCCCGGATCGACGACCACGTGCCCGAACATGCGGATCGTGTTTCCGTACACAGGCCATACGCCGGTGTTGGTCGTTTGCCCAGGAGCATTCAGCGCACCGGCGAGTGCGGTCCTCACGGCGTCGCGAATTTGGCTGGCCGTCATGTCTTGGGTGACCGGCACGCGATAGTTGCCCGACGCCACACCCGGGAGGCCGGCGATCGTCGACGTCCGAAGTCCGCTGACGCTGTAAACACCGCCGGCCGGCGCTCCGACCCCGCTAACGTTCAATACGTTCGTTCGCAGCGTGTTGGTCCGAACCGAAAAGCCAACCGACTGCAACTTCGATCGGACGGCGTTAGCCACCTCAGCTGGCGTGAAGGCCGTCGTATAGAAAATATTTGTGCCGCTGCTGGTACTTGTCGAGAACGTATAAGAAGTTCCATTGATGTTGATCGCATCGCCATTGACGATGCTCGCGCCCCCAGGCAAGTCGAGTACCAGCCCCAGGTCGAATTCAAACGTTGCCGCCTTGCGCGTGGCGATGTCGGTCGCCGCCACGGTGAACGTGTCGCCATCCTTCAGGCCTGAGGCTTCGATAGCCGTCAGCTCGACGCCACCGCGCACCGGGTCGTCGCTATTGGTCGATCCAGCCGTGCTGAATTCGAATCGCAGCCGCACATTCTTCTGACCAGCGAACGGCGACAGATTCACGCGCGCTTGACGCCAGGCGTTGGGAGCGTTGTTATCGCCCGTATCGTAAGCCTCTTGTGGCTGGATGGGCCGGCCGTACGGATCGCTGTAGCCGTGAATGGCCTGGTCATACTCGTCGTTGCTGTCTCCGTAGTTACCCGACTTGGCCGAGTTGTTCGTGACCAGCAGGACCCACTGGCCATCGTCGCCGGCGCCGTAGACTCGGAACGCGTCCTGCATCTGGACGTCGCCATCGTTGAGCGGGCTGTTGCTGTTCTGGGTATTTAGGAAGTAGTTGAAATATAGCGTCGGCAAGTCGGTCGATGAATATCCTCGCAGATCGACCGGATCGCTTTCAAAGGCGCCGTGCGCACCGCCCGGCAGGTTGTAGGTGTTTCGATAGGCCGTGACGTCGTAGATACCGTCCCAGTCTCCGGTCTGGTGGCCGCCAGCATTGTTGTAGGCTTCGAATCCGAAGTACATGCTGTTCTCGCCGTTCTGCGCACTGGTCCGCGAATCGTCAAACGTCTGCGGTCGCCCGTGCCCAGCCACGTTCCCTTGCGTGTTCGTGACGTGCCAGAGGTTGACGTCCAGCGGCGAAAAGGCAAAGCCAACGATCGGGCTCGCACTGTCGCTCGGATTATCGCGATCCAGCGGCGCGTAGTTCGACTTGACTTTGACGTTTGCCCCGGGAAAGACTGGCTGCAACGCGCCCGCGGTATCGAACGCGTAGATCGTGCCATCGGCCGTCATACCGAACAAAATATCGGAGTAGGCTCCGTTGTTGACGTTCCGTGGACCGGCCGTCAGCGCCGTGAACGCAATTGGGGTATTGGTCTGGGGATCGAGGATGACCGTGTTGCGCGGCTTGCCGTGCATTTCGCCTAACTTGGTTCCGACGGCATCGAGCACATCGAAATTGATTTGGCCACTAAAGGCGTTCAAACCGTTGCCGATTACTGCCGAGAATAGCTCGCCCTTGTCGCTGACCGCGTAAAGTGTGTTGTCGACGTAGCTCAAACCAGTGACCGTGCCGCCGTCCAAGTAGTTACCGGCAGCCGTGCCCGACAGGAAGCGTCCGAATTCGACCTTCTGCGTACCCGCATGGTTGCCGAAAGTCCGCGCGTTACCCGTTCGGTCCTGAACGCCGTTGGGGTTGATCGCAGCCCCAGTGCTCGGATCGAGCTTGTAAACGATGTTCGAGACGTTGTAGTTGACATACGGCACCAAACCGAGCGTTTGGGCGTTGTTGTTCCCCTGGAAGCTCGATACGCCGTTACCTCGCGAACCGACACCGTACATCTGCAAAGTGTTATTGGCGTCGTAGAACGATAGAGCGTTGAACTGGATTCCGTCCCCTTGCTGGGAACCGTTGATCGTTCGCTGCTGAACGGTCGCGTTCCCGTTGGGCGTCTCCGTCGTGAAGGTTTGGATTCCAGAACTTCCGAGGCTGGAGGTCCCCAGCGCGCCGGTCGAATCGAGAAGTAGCAGCGTACCGCTGTTGCCGTCGGTCTGTGTGCCGGTAGGAATTTGATAAGCCACCAAACGCCCGTCCGGAGACATCGCGGCATCGGCTACCCTCGCGAAGGTGCTGACATTGCCTTCATGCGCTCCCGTGTAGCCGTCGGCTAAGACCAATCGCGATCCGTTCGAATCGTTGGGATTGCGGTGTACGACGTAAGCGGTCACGTCACCGAGCGTCCAAGGCACATTGTTCGCGGCGCCCGAGAACGCGACTTGTTTTGGAGATGCCTTCGTCTCTTGCTGGTTCGCGCCTTCGAAGCGATCGACCGAGATTCGCTGGATCGAATCGAGTGGTTCCAAGCGAATGTCGGAGCCGACCGTCAACTGGGCCGTGTCCGGATTGGCGGCTTGGAACTGGCGGAGTTGGCTGGCGATGACGCTGTTGTTACTGATGGCGACGACGTAGTCACCCGCAGGCAGTTCCTGGGTGCCGATGTACGAATCGAGAGCACCGAACGAGCCACGCGAAAGATTGTCCAGGTCTGCACCCTGAGTCGGCGCGGAGCGATCATCGGCGATGTTCGAATCGGTGCCGGTCAAGACCAACTGCAGCCCGCTGCCGGTCACGCGGTAAACCCACATCGACGTGTTCGGTCCACCGAAGTCCGACGCATAGTCAATGTCGAAGGTTGTCGCGACGTGCGTGTTCGCACTGCCTTGGGTTAGGTTGCGACCGATCGAGAACTGGTAGTAATCGACGTCGCGAGCTCCGCTGAGGCTGCCGCCGACCGAAACCGATCCTCGATCGGATGTGTCGATATTGCCAACGTTGGTCGAGTCGGCGGGGACGAAGATGCTGCCCCCTTGAGGCGTCGACGTGCGACCCAGCAGCGGCGAATGCCCGGGCAATCCAATTGCCTCGATGCCCGTGACCGCGTAGCGGATATCCGCGTAGCGAACGGTCGAGCCGGCAATCTCGTCCTCTTGCTGCAAGCGCAGCTGCAAGCGGTAGCCACCCTCGGACAGGCCCGCGCGAAGCAGCGAGGGATCCTGCAGCCGGCTTTGGCTTTGACCCGAACCGACGTTGCTGCTGCGGACGCGCACATAGTAGGTGTTCGTGGTTCCCGTCGAACCGGGCAGAACCACGCGCAGTCCAGCGTCGTTGGGGTTAATCGACTGAAAATCGACCGCGGCAACGTTCGCGTGTGTATTCCGCGGTGCGAACGGATCGGTGTCCAGGATCTGGACCTTCTCCGGCGCGATCAGGCTGGTGTTGATGTAGCCGGGAGTACCCGCGATCGATTCGGTCAGCGAGTTGTTGCTTTGGGCGATGATCCGGCCGGAGACGTCGATCAGTTCGACGACGGAATCCAGCGCAGCATCTGTCCGGTCCAAGTCGAAGTACACCGGCGAACCTGCGGTGCCGACAAAGCTGTAAACGTCCAGGTCGCTGGGCGAAGCAACCGCACCGTGAATTGTAAAGCCGAGCCGCAAGTTTTCGTCACCGCCGTGCAGGCTGGATGCCAGACTGCCAACCGCCTGCGATGTCAGCGGTTCATCGTTGACGCCTACGTCTTGGATTTGATCCGATTCGAACTCGGTGGTCGTATCGAGGTTGCGATCGTTCGAGTTCTGATCCAAACGGATGCCGCGCCAAGCATCGGCGGCCGCGGGGGTCGTCTTGCCATCGTTGCCGGTGTCCAGCAGTTCGCGGCCGGTCGGGTCGAAGCCCGCGCCCACCGAATCATCCTTGATGCTGGTCATCACGACTGGGAAGCCCGGCGTGCCGATGACTTGTACCGAGCCGCCGATTCGATCTTCCATGTCCAGCGGCGTACCGGTCGCCGTAATACCCGCGTTCGCACCCAGCTTGACGACCAGGCTTTCGTCGACGCGGCTTTGCAGCCGCAGGCCACCGTACGTGTGGAAGTTCGGCACCGTTACCGTCCCCTGCAGGACGTGCACGATGTCCGTGTCATCCCAAACCGCTTCGGTCGTCAAGGTCGCGCCGCGAATGCGCATGCCGTTCAGCGCGTTGTCGACCAATCGGTTACCGCGGACCAGCGGGCCATTGTTTCCAAGTGCGCCAGGCAGCCGATCAGACGGACCCGTTTGACGGCCCTGGTCCTGCAGCGACACCGCCTTCATCGAGTTGGCATCGACGCTGATTGCTGCAGTGTTGTTGACGGCGTTGTGCTGGATGACGTTGTTGATGATCGTCGGCTGCGCACCGCGAACAAAAATCACAGCCGCATCGTGGCTGCCTCGACCTTCGCGACTGTTGTCCAGATTACCGCCGAGGCCTGAGCCGTTGTTTTCGAAGATTGAGTTGGCGATGCGAGCGTTGCTTTGATGGATTTCGACCGGGTTGAAACCGGCGAAACCACCCGGCACGCTCGCAATGCCGCCGGCAAAGGTGACCAACGCCGAATCGATGCTCAGCGAAGACATCTGACGAGCGATAATGCCGCCCCAGTTACCAGCGCCTGGATTGGTGTTGCCATCGTTGTTCGTATCGAAGGTTCCACCGGCTCCGTAGCGATCATCAAAGCGGCTAGTGAAGATGATTTTGTTTTCAGGCGTCCCCTCGGCCAGCAGCTGTGCGCCGATGCCAACTTCGATTCGCGAGTTCAGCGACTTGAGAATGATGCCCGGATCGATCTGCAGCCGCGCATCGGTCCGTGCTCGGTAACCGAACGTGGCGTTCGGATTGGCAAGGAAAATGTTCAAGTTCTGTCCGGCGTCGACGAAGTTGGGCGTGTTGCGGTCCAGCTCGGCCACCAGACGGTACGGTCCCCCATTGTCGCTGCGCCACAGGCGCCGGCTGACGAAGTCCCCGAAGGCTTGCGGCAGTTGCTTCAGCTGGACAGACAACTGGACGGACAGGCTGCCCGTACCGTCGCTCGAAAAGTCGATCGCCGGGCCGCCCAGCGTGCGTGACAGCTGGAACGTGTCTGCGGCTGCGTTGATGACGTAGTAGTTCGTTCCGCTCAGCATCCCGACTGGCACGCTTAGGGTCGAAGTCAGGTTGACCATGTCGCCGTTATTGAAGCCGTGGGCGACTGAGGTGAACACATTGCTGGCGTTGTTGGCAGTCACCTGCCGCATGCCGACAATGATGCCGTCGGGCAGGGCTGTCAGGACCCCGCTACCGTTATCCAGGAAGTTGATGACGGGGCCACCGGGCGAGTTCGCCAATTGGAACGTGTTGGCGGTCGCGTTGACGACGTAGTAGCGGTTAGCCGAGGATAAACCAAGCGGCACGTTGGCGGAGCTGGAAATCATCACGACGTTGCCATTGGCAAAGCCGTGGGCGGGCGATGTAAAGGTGTTCGTGACGCTGTCCGCCGTAACGACAGGGCCGGTGTTAGCAACTCCGGGAGTCGCATTGCTCGGGATGCTCTCGCCGCCGAAGCGATCGACCTCGGTAATCTTGTAATTGACCGTATTGCCCGTGACCGAACTGGACGTGACCGAAGCCTGCGTCAGGGATACGTCGGGCGCGAGCGTTTCCAGGAACGAGCCGCCAGGCGTGCCGCTGATAATCAAGTTTTCGCCGAGAACGTAGACGATATCGCGATCGTCCAGACGAGCTTGCGCACCGAGCGTTTGCAGCACATT
>JBQCJB010000915.1:0-2554 GCA_051953155.1 Aureliella sp.
GCTCGCCCAGCGATCGAAGTCCATATTCCAGAGACGAATCGTCCAGTGAGGAATCGCCGGACTCCGCGGATCGGCCCGTGCGCTTTTCGCTCAGCGACGACGAAGACACGGGCGTGACCGACGTCGAGCGCAGTCTCGAGATGGACGACGACCGTCCGGCTCGCTCGCACAGCGCAAGTCAAGAACGCGAGGCCAAGGCACAACGCCAATTCGAGGAACTCAATCCGCCGGCCGGCAGGAAGACTTCGCGGCAAGTCGCCCACGCCGATCCGATCGACACCGGCGTCAAGGACGAGCTGAATCTGAAGGCCAACTCCAGTCGCGAAACTCAAGTTGCCCAGTCAAAGAGCGGGCCGCAAAACGCTGCGGTCGCCGATGCTGTCGGCGGGCAAGCCCAAGCCTCCGCAGTCGCACCGGCGGCCGCCACGCTGCCCGTGCCTGCCGACTCGAGCCCGCTGGCTAGCGCAAACGCCACGGCCAGCAGCAGCGCGCCAGCCGGCGGCAATTCGGCTGCCGCTGCCCCCGAAAAAGAGATGTCGTGGCACGACCACGTCCGCGAAGCCCTGCGGTTACTGGAAAGCGAAACAGAGAGCGCGAGCGCCAGCCCCGCTGAACAGCTCAACTCGCAAGCCATCGCCCGCATGTTGCATCTATCGCTGGGCGACCTCGAGCCTGCGCTCAAGCCGATCGAAGGCCTCCAGCCGGCTGAACAGGATTTCTTCCGCCACGAATTCCAGGCGTTGCACGATGCGATCGATCCGCGCGGCAATCCGGTCCTAGCTCGCCGCTGGACGCTAGTGATGGACAGTCAGCGTCAAGCGACGGCCCATCTGGGCGCGGTCAGCAACCTGGAGATCAAGAACGCGGCCTTCTGCAGCAACGTCGACGGTTTCGGTGCGGTAACGCGATTTCCCACCGCGAATTTCCGCCCCAAGCAAGAGGTCTTGTTGTACTGCGAGCTGGAGAACTTTGTGTCCTTACCGGTCAAGGATGGTTTTCAAACCGTGCTCCAGGGCAGCTATGAGATCGTCGACGCCAGCGGGCATCGCGTCTTCGAAGCCTTGTTGTCGGAAGATTCGGATATCTGCCGGCACCAGCGGCGCGACTACTTTATCGCCTACCGCATCTACATGCCCGACAACCTGGCCGCCGGCCGTTACCAACTGCGGCTGACCATCGAGGACATGAAGGGCCGCAAGTTCGGCCAAAGCTCGCTCGACTTTGCGATAACGCAGTAAAGCGACCGCACTGGTTTGCTCGTCTAGCTTTCTTTTCTCCCCTTGCCCCGAAGCAGGGCGAGACCAAGAGAAAGAGCTGTCGCGAAGCGGGCGAATACGGGGACGGGAAAAGCAGCAGGACGCTGCAGCGGAACTAGCCTGGCATCTTGCCTTGGGCGATCTCTTCTTCCCATTGATCCATCAGTGGCCAACCGACGGCGCAGGTGCCGAAGTCGGCCATGTGGAGATAGCCGCGCAGGCGCTCGATCGTGCGATCGAGCATCGCTCGCTCCTTGCGGAAGATCGGACCGTGGCTCGGCAGCAGCCACTCGACATCGCTGTCGCGAATCCGCTCGAGCGAACGAATAAACGCCGGGATGTCGCTGCCGTGGTGCGCGTCGATTGCCCCGACGCAGCCGTCGCGGTAAATGTTGTCACCGCTGAACAGCAGGTTGCCCAGGCGGAAAGCCAACTGACTGTCGGCATGCCCGGGGGTCGACCAGGTTTCGAGCTTGAGACGCCCGACTTCGATGATCGAGCCCTCATTGATGATGTGCTCCGATTCCACCGGCGGCATGCTGAGGTGGATGTTTTGAGCTTCGATCTCGGCAAATGTCCGTAGGCGGTCGCCAGCGGCCAAGAGGCTGGCCGCTTTGGGATGCGCCGAGACGGTGGTTTTGAGCATCTGCTTGGCCAGTGCCAGCCCCTGGCCGTGGTCGACATCGGCGTGCGTCGCGATCAGCGTCTTGCACTTCGAGAGGGGAAAGTCGAGCTCGCGCACCAGTTCGACGATCTCTTCGACCGATTCTTCATAACCGACGTCGATCAAGATCCATTCATCGCTGTCATAAATCAGATAGACATTGCATCCGATGAGATGACCGGCTTGTAGATTCAGTTCGATAACACCAGGAAAAACTGGCTTGCGTTCCAACATGAGCGAGTCCGCGCAGGATGCGAGTGATGAGTGCGACTGACCGATTCGGGTTTCGCCGTAGATTTTCGCCGTAGAGTATAGCCGACCTATCAAAAATGCGGCACCGCCCTTGCCCACAAGCGAACACTCAGAGGCCGGCCGCGGCGATCGCGCAGAGGCCTGAGAGGTGATCTGGGTAGCTTAGCTCGAGCTGCAGGTCGTCCATGATGCGCTGCGGACAGACGCGTTTGCTCGACTCGCTGCGCTGAGCCCGCGCGGAACCGGCTTCGGGGCTGACGAACTGCGGCGGCGGAGTTTTGAAAATGCGGGCAGCGTCCTGGTAAAAAGTTCGCCGCTCGACCGGCTGGCCATCGGAAAGGACGTACAAATGGCTTGGTTGCCGGTGGGCAAAGAGTCGGAC
>JBQCJB010000916.1:0-2309 GCA_051953155.1 Aureliella sp.
GCTGCAGGGTTTTTCAACGTAGACGTGCTTGCCCGCCTTGCAGGCCAGGATCGTCGCCGGACCGTGCCAGTGGTTGGGCGCCGCACAGACCAGGGCGTCGATGCTCTTGTCATCGAGGATCGTGCGGAAGTCGGTCGTCTTCCGCGGTTCCTTGTTGGTCTTCTCCTTGAACTGGGCGCTGAAATCGTTCAGGCGTTTTTCATCGACGTCGCACAACGTGGCCACTTCGACACCGGACAGCTTGGCTAGGTCGAGAGCCAGCGACTGCCCGCGGCTAAGTCCCATCCCACCGACGCGGACCGTTTGAGACGAACTATCGTCGGCAGCCGACGATGGCTGAGCAGCCAAGCCGGTGAGCGTGGCCGCTGCACCGAGAGAGAGAAAGTCGCGTCGAGGGAACATGATTGGATTCCTATCAAGCGGTGGGAAGCGAGCAGGTACGGATTCACAAGCCAAATTGAGCGCCCCGAGCACGGGGCGCTCGGTTTGCAATTGTATTCCAAGCCGAGCGGTGGCGGAACACGCGCGCCAGTATGGCCGTCAGTTCGGGCTCTCGACTGGCATAGGCGCTACCACTGTGCGTCGCCGGCGCAGATGGAATCGTCGCGCCAGCATGAAACTGTCGGCCCTTCATGTTGGCTGGAAGTGCATGCGACGATAGAACCTTTACGACGCGTAAGCAGTCGTAGTCCCGAGCGGAATCGTGGAATGGATTGCAATCAAGTTGGATTACACGGAAGAAGGAGCGTTTCATGTTGGTGCTGTCGCGACATAGGGACGAGAGCATCATGATCGGGGACGATGTAGTGATCACCATCGTCGACATCCGCGGTGATAAAGTGCGTCTGGGAATTGAAGCACCCCAAGACATTCCGGTTCACCGACAAGAAGTCTATGAAGCCATCAAGCGCGAGAATCAAAAGGCCGGACACGTCCAGCCCAATGAGACACGCTCACTCGGCCCGCGCGGCCACTAATACCTCGATCTTGGTCAACCTCCGTTGAACCTTTCACGCGAGGCAGGTCTCCCGACCCGCCTCGCGTTTCTGTTTTGCCACCCGGATGCGCCGGGTCCTTCGTTGCAGCCGCTGATGCTGAACTCGGTTCGGCTTTCGAAGCCTTTTGCTTTGGTGAGTTGATCGCGGCGGGCTTTGGGTTCCCGAAGCCTGCTCGCGCGGACGAGTCGATCGAGGCGGGCTTGGTAGTGCTCACCCCTCACCCCCCAGCCCCCTCTCCCCGAAGCGGGGCGAGGGGGAGACCGCGCGCCATTGGACGCTCTCCCCGAAGCGGGGCGAGGGGGAGACCGCGCGCTGCTTGGCGCTCTGAGACCGCGCGCCGCTTGGCGCTCTAAGTGAAAGAGGCTCGCTTCGCTTACAGGTCCCTGAACGAGTTCACTTACAGATCCCTGAACGAGTTCGCTTACAGATCCCTGAACGAGTTCGCTTACAGGTCCCTGCTCGGGTTCGTTAGCAGATCCATGAACGGGTTCGATGGCACGGTCGCAAAGGGGTGCGCGGTGAGGGAAGCCCCATTGGGACGCGGCGGGGGTGAGGGGTGACCCGGCGGTTGCGGGTTGGAAGATGCGGGATTTAGCGAGAGATTAGCGAATGGTGCGGTTGCGCGTGATGTGCTTACTTGGTGCGTGCCGATCTGGCAACAAATCGAGGATTTTCTGCTTTCGTTCAAATGCGAGTGCTGAAATATCGATGCTACAGTTGCGAGAGTCCACAAGACGGGGAAGCCACGGCTTTGCGGAACTCAACCTGATTCCTGATCCCGGCGCACGAGGCGGCCCGAACCCCTCACGCGTTGCTTCCGGCAGCGCGAGCCAGACTGGGCGACGGCAACGGACGACGAATCATTTTTGCGCCAAGGCACGTAGGTTGGCGAGCAGGACTGCGGTTTGAAAAGCAGCTTCTTGGCTCCACAGGCGGCCTTGACCGAGCGTCAAGCACGTTTTTTAAACCGATCCTTGGGGAAAACACATGACCAGAATTAACACGAACGTCAACTCCTTAGTCGCTCAGAGCCGCCTGGCGCGGACTCAGGTCGATTTGCAGACCTCACTGACGCGTCTAAGCACCGGTCTGCGTATCAACACGGGCAAAGATGATCCGGCCGGTTTGATCGCCAGCGAAGCTCTCCGCAGCGATATCACCAGCATCAACAAAGCGCTCTCCAACACCCAGCGCGCCAACCAAATCATCGCCACCGCCGATAGCGCTCTGGGACAGGTCAGCAGCCTGCTGAACGACATTCGTGGTCTGGTAACCGAAGCGGCCAATAAAGGGGCCCTCAGCAGCGAAGAA
>JBQCJB010000917.1:0-7078 GCA_051953155.1 Aureliella sp.
GCATTGACGTCGGACGACGTCGCTTGGACCTGTTGGCCAGACTCGTCGAGGTAGGAAAACAGGTAATGGCCTTCGATTTCCTCGCACTGGCGGATGACTTTGGCGACCTTGCGGTCGGTGAAAGCCACTTCGCTGCGCTTGCCGCTCTTGCCCGGGAAATCGAGCGTGACCGTAAAGTGATCGACTTGCACATGCTGGCTGGTCAGCGTCGTGGCCCCGCGCGTGTCGCGCTCCTTGACATATTGTTCGTTGCCGACGCGAATGTGCGCCTTGTCGAGAACGCGCACGACCGCTGCGATCACGCGCTCGCGCGATAGTCTGACGCCGGTCAAATCCTCGCGAACGCGAGCCCGGATCCGCGGCAAGGCTTCGGGCATCAGCAGCATGCGTTCGAACTTCGTCGCCGTGCTCAGTTCGTGCCACTTCGGGTGGTAGATGTACTGTTTGCGGCCGAGTTCGTCGCGGCCGACTGCTTGGATGTGTCCATCGGCGTCCGGACAAATCCACACCTCGGTCCAGGCCGGCGGAATGACCAGTTCCGCGATGCGATTGCGCAGGGCCGGCGAACGCACGACCGAACCAGAGGACAACACGTAGCGGAACCCGCGGCCGCACCGACGCCGGATGATTCCTTCCTCAAAGCAATTGACGTACTTCAGTCCGCCTTGGCAGGCCAGACTCTCGCAGTCGATCGTCAGCATCGCCGCTGTGATCATGATCGTTCCGTTGCTCGTCCTAGGCATCGCCTCGCGATCGCGACGGAAAATCGCGACCCGGCTGCGCTCAGACGCATGCACTCGCCGTACCAAACTGCGGAGCGAGCTATTTTAGATCTTCGCTCCGGAGCCTTTGGTGAAGGCCATGAAGGCTGCTTCGAGATTCGGCTCCTGCTCGGCAAAGCGTTTGAGGCGAAAGCCGGCCGCGGTCAGATCGGTCGCGATGGCCGAATAATCCTCGATCTCGCTGCCGAGGGTTACTAGCAGCGTGGCATCCTTGCGTTCGACGGCAGTTACCAGCGGATGTTTTTCCAGCAGGCGGGCTGCCTCGTCGTTGCGATCGGGGCTGGCCAGTTCGACTGCTAGCACGATCTGCGGCCGCACCAATTTCATCAGTTCGGCGATCGATGAATTGAAGTTCATCTCGCCGCGATTGATGATGCCGACCTTGTTGCAGATGTCTGCCAATTCAGGCAGGATGTGGCTGCTGACGATGATCGTCTTGCCCATTTCGCCGAGCCGCCGCAGGAGGTTGCGCATCTCGATGCGAGCCCGCGGGTCGAGGCCGCTGAGCGGTTCGTCCAGCAGCAGCACCGCGGGATCGTGCAGCAGCACGCGGGCCAAGCCCAGTCGCTGCGTCTGGCCGCGCGAGAGCGTGTTGGCATAGGCGTCGCGTTTGAAATCCAAATCGACGATTTCGAGCATCTCGTCACAGCGCTGGCGGCGCTGGCGTCCGTGGATGCGATAGGCGGCGGCGAAGAATTCGAGGTACTCGATCACCGTCATGTCGTCGTAGACGCCGAAGAAATCGGGCATGTAACCGACCAGCCGACGGATCTCCTCGGGCTGGGTGTAAATCGAGTTGCCGCACACGTAAGCTTCGCCCCAGGTCGGCGTCAGCAGCGTCGCGATGATGCGCATCGTCGTCGTCTTGCCGGCGCCGTTGGGCCCGATGAATCCGAAGAGATCCCCTTTATCCAAGTCCAGGTTGATATCCCGGATGGCGTAGGCTTCGCCGTATTTCTTCGTCAGATTGAGCGTCTTGATCACTTCGGCGGCTACTCCTGGGCACGCGCGACCGGCAACAATACCCGGCACCACGTGCTGTGTTTCTCGTGTTTGATTTCGTCGGCCGGGACATTGTCGATCCGCACGCTGGCCAGGGGCTCGGCCAGTTTGCCGAACAGGACCGCGTGGTCGAGCGCCAGCGAACGGCTGATATCGACGCGCGGCTGGAAGCGGTGCTGCAGACGCGTGTAGTCGAAGCCTCCGCTGGCTTTGTAGAACATCATGATCTCCAGCAAGCGATCGAGCGACTGGCGGCTATCGGGAACCCACGGCGTGACGACGTCGTTGTTGTTGACGATTTGCCGCCGATTGAGCCGCCGCATCAGGTCCTTGGGCACCATATCGTAAGTCACGCTCAGCTCCTCGCCGGCGCGGAGGCGCGAGGGGAGCTGATAAGCCCAGTTGTGATACATGAGCACCGGCTGAAGAATGTCCTGGTCGAGCGGGTTGACGAGGATGCCTTCCACCTGATCGATCCCTTTGAGCTCGCGGAGCTGGCTCTGCCCCTGCGGCTGGAAAGTCTGGCTAAAGGTCGCGAAAAAGCTCTTCGTGCCAGAGGTCGGAATGCCCACGCCGATGACTGCCGCCAAAGGCTGTTGGCCGGCGCCGCCGTTGTCCGCATCGCCCTTCTCTACGCCAGCCGCGTCCGCTAATGTTTTTGCATCGAAGTCGCGCTGGCGGGTGATGTCGATAGCGTAACCGGGCATGCCTTGGTCGCTCAGCAGATTCGATTCCATGCCGCCCAGTCCCTTGCCGGGCAGGCCCTGCCAGTCCAGCCGAGCCTGGCGAACGTCCGAACCCGATTCGAGCGACAGGTCGACGGTCCGCGCGCGGCTGGAGTAAACGTGCGCCCAACCGTCGACGAACGTCTGCTTCTGCTCGGGGAGGAAATCGACGATCTGGGCGCTGTTGACCAGTAGCTGCTGCGGACGCGATGCACGCTCGAGCGCGACCAGTCCCGCCGAGCTGCTGGCCAGCACGACCGCCAACACGTACCAACTCAGCTCCGGCCGCCGCAGCCAGCGCACCGAAATCCAATAGTCGAGCGGCCCGATGACGACCAAGATCACCGCCAGGATGAGCGCGATCTCGCCGAAGCTGGAGATGCGGGCTTCGGGAAATGCATCGAGCGTCGCCCGCAATTGTCCGACCAGATCCTCGTAGCCCAGGTATTGCGTTCCTGAGGTGCTGACTTCCGAACCGGAATTCTCACGCTGCGATCGAGCCCAAAAGGGAGCGAGCAGTTTATCCCAGACCAGGCGGCGATCTTTCCACTGCTTGAGCACCGGTTCGTCCAGGTCGCTGCCGATGTAGTCGACCACTCCCTTGCCGATCGAATATCGCACCCACCACGGAAAGCGTTTGCCGCTCTGGTCGAGCATCGCCAGCTCCGTCACGCCGCGGACGTCTTTTAGTCGCGTGGCCGTGATCGGTGCCAGCTGCACATTGGTCGCGGTGCTGGCCTCCAGCGGCGACGTACTGATGCCGCTGAGCCGCTCGACAACTTCACCTGGCAGCAGTCGCCGCAGCGGTGCATCGGCAGGCAGCGCGGCCGAATAACCGCCGAGCGACAGGACCACTTGGCCACCGCGCTCGATCCAGCCCTCGATCGCCTGCCACTGACCCTCGTTCAATTGCGAAATCAGCGGCGCATCTCCGCTGGTGGCGATCACCAGCACATCGCAGCCGGCCAGGCCCAGCCACGCGTCGGGCACGCCGCGCGGGTCGTCGAGGACCGTTGTCGTGAAACTCGGCATGCCGGTCTCGGTGAGCGTTTGGCTGGTGGCCTCGATTCCCAGCGAGCTGCCCAGGGCGACCATCCATGGCTGCGTCGGCGGCAGCGCTTTGCCCAGATGGTCCGCAGCCAACTGCCGCCGGGCAAGCGTCTGGTCCGAACCATCCAGCACCTGAACCGTCAGCGGTTGGTCGCTGCGGCCGATCGTGACCTCGCACCACAAACCGTCACCGGCGGCTGCACCTTCGGGCAAGCGGCGGCGATAGGTAACCGGTACGCCATCGCCATCGAAGGTCGAGACGGCGACCTGGGCCGCCGCTGCTGCCAGTTCGTCGCCCAAGTCGATGCGGACCGGCGTGGCGTGGCCAAGCTTCCAGGTGCCGCCCAGTCCGACGCTGACGGCGAACTGGTCCGACGGCTGGACTGTGGAAGCGTGGACTGTGGACGACTGAGCGTCGGACGATTGAGCCGCAGACGATTGGGCTGCGGAAGATTGGGCTGGCCGCGGCTCGGCGGTGGCCGGCGTGGCGAGGCCGATCAGCAGCGCCATCGCCAGGGCTGCCGCGGCGCCCGCACGGCGCCACCGACGCGGCTCGGGGCAGAAACGTTTCGTGGCAGCCTCGGTCTTGGTCACTTTGTCGGCTTTCTAAAGCGTCCGCTGCCTTCGAACAACCAGCAGTTCACCCGGACACGTGCTCTGCGGCGGGTGAATTCTATCGACGGTTTTGTGGTGACGGTTTCGATCTACGAGTGAATTGTAACGATCTACCAAAGTCGTGCGGCCAAGTACAAACCTCGGTTGTGGAGGATGCACTTGGCCGCGAGCGCTTTGTCGACGTTTCGTTCTTGGGGAACGAAATTTATTTCTTGGCGACCGGGAGGCCTTTGCCTTCTTTGTCACCGCCAGGCAGTTCGCCAGCCTTGATGCGCTGAGCAAAAGTCTTGTCGGTGCTGCCGGCCTTCTGTTCGCCGACCTTCTTGAAGACTTCCTTCAGCTGGTCAGCGTACTTGGGGTTCTTGGCGTCCTTAGCGAATTCCTTGACCGGGAATTTGATCTCTTCGAGGGCTTCGTGCAGAGCTTCGCCGTAGGGATTGCGCTTCTTCTTGTTCTCGCCTTGCATGTGGCAGACGTTGCACTTGGTATCTTTGGCGAGGGTCTTGAAAGCGTCGCTGGTGTCTTTCGAATCGGGCGAAGCGTAGATCTCGAGGAACTTGTCGTTCAGTTGCTTGACGGCGAAAGCTGGCATGCTGAAGCTGCTCACCAACCCGGCCATGATCAACAACGCAAAACTCTTCTTCATTCGGCGATCTCCTACTGAGTCAACGGTCAAATGTTACCAGGGCGTTCCAACGAGAACGAAATCCAGCCCGATCCAGGCCAACGGAATCCATTGAAACCTCCGGACCGGCACGGTGCAAGTGTGCGCGCCCGAGTGGGTAAAATCAAGCGTCCGTACCGGTTGGGTCAACATTAATCTTTCGGACGCTCGTCCAGAATGGGGGCGTCGAAAATACCGCACCCACCTAATTCGGTTCGCGAGTCCCGGCCAGCGGCAGCGAACCCGGGGAAAAGCCGGGCATGAACATGCCGTCGCGCAGGCGGTAATCCTCCGGCAACTGCTCGTCCATAGGCCGCTCCGGCGGAACCGGATTCTGCCAGAGCAGCGAGTTGTCGTTGCCCCGTTCACGAAACCATTCGCCCGTCGCATCGCGAAAACTGAAGTCGATGTGCCGGCCGTCGGAGAATCGGCACTGGCACAGGGTCTCGATCTTCTGGTCGTAACCATTTTCCTCGCCGCGCAGCTGCAGAACTTCCTCGAGCATCTCCTCGCTGGCCAGGCCGTCGATGGCGATGTGCGGCGTCATGCTCGGCGACCAGAACGCGCACAGCTTGGCGGTCCGCATGAGCGTCAGCGGAGCCCGCTGCACAAAGCCGGTCTGCAGCGAAGCGAAACCTTGGCCGCATACCAGCGTCGATTGTTCCAGGATCACGCGGACCACCGGCGGCATGCGGTCCTGTTCCAAGCCGCGAATGGTCAGCACGCGCCCCTCGACCATCGCGCACGAATCCTCGAGCGTAATCTCCGAGCGGCAGGCCGAACGCATCGCCACGACCGTCTGGTTGCCGCGAAGGACACAGTTGCGGATCGCGACCGAAACCGGGCCGCTTTCCGCTGCCGGTGCCAAGCCTGCCAAGCCGCCACTGCTGAGACCGCTGCCATTCAAACTGCTGCTGTTCAGCCCACTCGTGTTCAAGCTTGTCCCAGGCATCGGAGTCAGGCTGCTCGCTGCGCGGTCCGGTTCGCTGATGACGACTGCGAAACCCAGCGGCGCATCGTGATTGTCGGCCATGGTCACCGCGCATTCATTCAGCATCAGCTGGCCGCCGGGCCGCAGGGCGAAGACGGCCTGCGTTTGCCGCATATCGTTGCGGCAGGTGAAGCGTAGTCCGTCACACTGCAAGCTCAGGCGACCGATGTCGAACCAGGTCTCCCAGCCCATGCCGTAGGCTCGCTCGCCCGTCATGACGATGTCGACGGCGGTGCCAGGCGCGGAGCGTAGGATCAAGCCCGACCGCGGGATGGTCACCGCATGGTCCAGTTCGATCGACTCCTGCAGTTCGATGACCCGCACATCGGAGTTCATCCCTGCCTGGCTGAGCGCCTCGGAAAGGGAGCTGCACCACAGCGCGCCCGCTGGGAGCAGTTCGGGTTGGACGCTGCGCACCAGGATCGTGTCGCGGACCGCAGCTGCCGGCAGCCGCGGTTCGGTCGTCCGCTCGCTGATCGACCCTGTCCCGCTGGAGGTCGCTGTCGCGCTCGCCCCGGCGCCGGCGGAGCCACCGATCGGGGCGAGGGCCGAACCCGGGGTCGGTTTGACGGCGCCACCGGCGATCGATGGCGGCGTGCTCTCACCGGCGGCCGCTGGGCCGATCGGCGAGCGCGGAGAAAAAGGCGGGAATGAACGGTCGCGAAGATTGTTCAGGGCTGTCGCAGCCGAGCCAGCCAGGCTCTCCAGCGGCAGCGGCGCGGCGGCTGGGGGAGTCGGACCGAGCGGGGTGAGAGTCCGCGGCGGCGCTACGCCATCTTCGCCTTCTCTGCGTGAAAACTCGGGGGGCGGCATGTCTTGGGCGTTGGCGCTGGCCGCAGCGGTCGGCGCCGACGGCAGCCCGAGCCCCGGATACTCGGCAACCGGCGCGGCCAGTCCGGAGGGTTCGAGCAGCGGCTCGCCGCCGATTTCGCGTGGGCTTCCGCTGCTGATGCCCCCGCGGCTGGACGCGCTTTCGCTGGCCAGACGCGGCGCTGAGGCCGCCGCGCTTGCCGAATTCGCAGCATTCGAGCTACTGGAATTGTCCATCGCGGCCGGAGGCGCGAATTCTCGGCTCGGTGCGCGATTCTGGCTGGCTGAGGCGCTAAACATCGGGGCCGGCAAATCGAGCGGCGCGGTGAGCGAATCGGCGCTCTGCAGCCAAAACGCCGTCAGCAGCAAGACCGAGAGAGGGACCAGCCAGGGCAAGTGCGTTTCCAATAGCGAGCGCTGGGCTACGGTTGGCCTGAGC